>SVQW01000004.1 GCA_015065085.1 Oscillospiraceae bacterium
CGTATAAATAACATAAAATCTTTTTCAAGGCATCCTTTGGATGTCTGTTTTGTCATGCCTATTTTTAATAGATAAATTTTTTTCAACTTTTTTAATTTTACCTATTGACTTTTAATAGTTAGTCTTTTCGTCATTTTATCATAAGACGGATTTCCGGTCAATATGTTCCGAAAAATGTTAAAACAAATTTCATGGAACCGATAAAAATACGACAGCGCAATGCGCTGTCGTATTTTTCATCTGATTTTTAAGCGATATTAAAGTCCGCTATCCATGTATCTTTCAACGATCTGGTCAATAGATTTAAGAGCCTTGGACTCGTTCTTTGCGTACATAGAAGCGAAGTCCTTGGAGCCGGCAGTGAACAGATTGATGAAGCCGTTGTAGTATCCGCCCCAGTCATTGATGAAGCCAAGGTCGTATACACGGTTTGCGAAGATGATATCAAGCATCTCGGAAGAGCCGTCATCATAACGCAGGAACTTAGTGGTAAGAGAGGTGTCGTAGTAAGCCTTACGGAGAGTGTACTTGGACTCTGCGCAAAGGGCTTCCATGATAATACTGTTTCTCTCGGAATCGGTGATGGTAAGAGGAACGGAAATCATACAAGTGGTAGAGTGAACTACGCTGTAGTAATCCTTCTGGTCCTTATCATACTTAGGATGAGGAATAAGACCGAAGTCGGTATCCATTTCACGGAGTCTCTCAGCAAGCTGAAGAACTTCGCTCATGAACAGACCGCGTCCGCGCTCGAAAACTTCCTGAACGTCGGCAGGCTGCTGACCGCAGAATGCAATCTTGGAGTTAACGCTGCAGATTTCATCTATGTAGTTAACAATCTGGGACATCTTGGGGGTGTTCATGGTAAGTTCGGGGATATCATCGGAATTCTTGGTAGCAATCTGCTCGCCGAAGCCGTAGAAGAAGCCCATAGGAGCAAATGTGGTGGAAACCATACCGAAGGTATCTTCCTTGGTGTACAGACCGTCACCGTTGGTATCATCGGTAACTTCCTTGATCATTTCAATCTGCTTGTCGATGGTCCATTCGTTATTCTTAACAAGATCGAAGGGATTTTCAAGACCGTAGTCATCAATCATCTTCTTGTTGAAGAACTGAACCCAGGTAGCATCCTTATCCATGATCTGCATATCACCTACGATAAGGAAGTGAGCATCTGCAACGGAAAGAGATTCATAAGAGTTGTTATCCCACCAGGGCTTGGTAGGATCAAGGTATTCCATTTCATCCAGACGGTAGAGGTAACCGTTCTGAGCGAGAGTCATCTGGCTTCCGGAGGGAATAACGATAAGGTCGTATTCATCAAGACCGGATGCAATACTCTTTCTGGCAAGGTCAACCGCATTGGAAGCGGCAACTTCGCTGATTTCTATCTTGAGAAGCTCTTCAACAGCCTTATTTCTGGTAAAAACGCTGTCGTTGATGGGGTCTTCGTTAAGCTCTTCTGCGTACATATCTCTTACTGCCCACTCGTTGTTGGGGTCGTAAGAAAGGATTCTGAAGTTGTAGCCTTCAAAATCGGACTCGGGAATGTCGGGGTAAATTCTTTCTTCAGCATCGGCGTTAACCTGCTTGTCGTCGCCATTTGCGTTGGTAGGATTGGAAGTTGTGCCGGGTCTGGTTACCTGCTGGGGCTGCTGCTCGCCGCAGGAAACTACAAAAGGAACTATCATAGCAAACATCAGTACTACTGCCAAAACCTTGACTAAATTCTTGTTCATAGCTTTTTTGTTCGGTAAATCCGAACTCCTTTCTGAAAATTTTTATTCGCACAGCGCAAACTGTGCCACAAATCTCTAACATTATACAATAAATTCGAAAAATAAACAATGCATATATTGCACATATTTCCCGATAGAGTTTCGTGCACTTTTGACAAAGCTCTTCATTTATTGTCAATGCTTGCTGAAAAAGAGTCGGTACTCCCCCTTTCCGGTAATGTTGGTTCTACATAAATGATATTACAAAACTAAAATAAAATCAACCTGAAATTTTTAACTTTTATCACATATGTTGGTTTTTTTCGTAAATATATTGACATATATCTCTTATTCTAGTATAATATAAGAATAAACCAACACGGAGAAATTCACAATGAACACAACAACCGAAATATTCGACACCACCCTGCGAGACGGCGCACAGGCATCGGGTATCTCCTTTACCACCCGGGATAAAATTAAAATAATATCGCTTTTGGATGACTTTGGCGTTGATTTCATTGAAGCCGGAAACCCATCGGTAAATCCGAAGGATGCCGAGCTTTTTGAGCTTATTTCCGGCATGAAAATGAAAAATGCAAAAATATGCGCCTTCACCTCCACCTGTAAGCCGGGTGAAAATGCGAGTCAGTGTGAATCGCTTATAAAAACTGCCGCTCTGGACGTGGTATACGTTTCCATAGTGGGAAAAAGCTCTTCGTTCCATGTGGAAAACGTGCTTCGTACAGACCGCGAGGAAAACCTGAGAATAATACGCGACAGCATTTCTTACCTCATTTCCCACGGTAAAAAGGTTATATTTTACGCAGAACACTTTTTTGACGGCATAAAAAACGACTCTGATTATACCCTCCGTGTCATCACCACAGCAGCAAATGCAGGATGCGACTGCATCGTTCTGTGCGATACCAACGGCGGTACATTGCCCCACGACATTGCAGTCACAGTCGCAACAGCAAGCAGACTTACAGACTGCAAGCTGGGTATACACTGTCACAACGACTCGGGAATGGCGGTTGCCTCCACCGTAAGTGCCATGAGTGCAGGTGCAACTCAACTTCACGGAACCTTTCTGGGCATAGGTGAACGTTGCGGAAACACTGCGCTCACTACTCTGATTCCCACCGTGTTTTACAAAATGAATGTGCCTCTCACCTGTGCGGACAAAATCCCGCAGATGTACGATACGGCGCGTAAAATAGCGGATATCTCAAACATAACCATTGACAATGCATCACCTTACATAGGTGCATACGCATTTACACATAAGGCAGGAATGCACATCGACGCTGTTATGAAGGATGCCGCAAGCTTTGAACATATAAATCCGGTACTTGTCGGCAACAGCCGTCACAAAGTGATTTCGGAGTTTTCAGGCAAAAGCACACTATACGAGAGATTTTCCGAAATATCCCCCGGAATTACCAAAGATGCACCTCAGATAGCAAGCGCTCTGGCGAAAATAAAGCAATATGAGCACGAGGGCTACCATTACGAAAATGCGGATGCTTCGCTTGACCTGCTTATACTTGAAGAATTGGGAAAAAGAAAAAAGTTTTTTGAGCTTAAAAACTTCAAGCTGGTACTCAGCGAGCCTGATATTCAACGCGGAAGCGATTCAAAAGCTGCGGTACTTATGAAAATTGCCGTTGGCGATGCCGAGGAAATAACCGCTGCCGAGGGAAACGGTCCTGTGGATGCAATGGATGCCGCACTGAGAAAGGCACTCAGGCATTTTTATCCCTCTCTTTCCAAAATGCGTCTTATCGACTACAAGGTACGTGTACTGGATTCGGACGCCACTGCCGGCGCGAGGGTACGGGTTCTTATCGAATCCGGCGACACAGAGCATTCCTGGCATACAGTAGGGGTTTCCACCGATATTATGGAAGCAAGCTGGAAAGCACTAATCGATTCTGTTGAATACAAACTTTCCATTGACGAAAAAATAATTTTACCAAGATAAAACACTTATGAGGAGAACAATATGAACGTACTTGTCACCGGCGGAATGGGTTACATCGGATCTCACACCTGCGTTGAGCTTATCAACGAAAAACACACACCAATAATTATAGACAACCTGTCAAACTCCAAGCCGGAGGTCCTTGACAAAATCCAAATGATAACGGGAGTAAAGCCCGCATTTTACGAAGGCGATGTTGCAAACGAGGCTTTGCTTGAAAAGATATTTACAGAGAATAAAATAGACGCGGTAATACATTTTGCGGGCTACAAAGCAGTCGGTGAATCCGTACTGAAGCCTGTTATGTATTATCAGAACAACATCGGCTGCACTCTTGTACTGTGCAATGTGATGGCAAAATACGGGTGCAAAAATATAGTTTTCTCTTCTTCCGCCACTGTTTACGGCGTACCCAAATCGGTCCCCATAACAGAGGATATGGAGCTTCATTCAACCAGTCCTTACGGAAGAACCAAGCTAATGATAGAAGAAATACTGCGTGATGTATATGTTTCCGACAACGAGTGGAACATTGTTCTTCTGCGATACTTCAACCCTATCGGCGCACATTCCTCGGGACTTATAGGCGAAGAGCCCCAGGGTATCCCGAACAATCTCATGCCTTACATTATGAAGGTTGCCGTGGGCGAACTCCCGCATCTTAATGTATTCGGCAACGATTACGACACTCACGACGGCACGGGTGTGCGCGACTACATCCATGTAGTGGACCTTGCAAAAGGTCATCTGAGAGCGCTGGAGCACCTTGATGGTGCAAAGGCATACAATCTCGGAACCGGCATCGGTTACAGTGTTCTTGACATTGTAAAAGCTTTTGAAAAGGTAAACGGCATAAAGATTCCTTATGAAATAAAAGAACGCCGTCCGGGAGACATTTCGGAATACTACGCAAATCCCGAAAAAGCTCTGAAGGAGCTTAACTGGAAAGCAGAGCTTACCATTGAAGACATGTGCTCCAGTGTATGGAAATATGCACAGAACTATATAAAGGGCTGATTATGATAAAACTGCGCGGTTTTTTAAAGCCATACCTCAGGGAATGTATCATAGGGCCTGTATTCAAGCTGGCGGAAGCGGTTTTCGAACTGCTTCTGCCTACCATTATGGCTTACATGGTCAATAACGGAGTTGAAAAAAACGACAGCGGGTATATAATACGCTGCGGTATAATTATGCTGGTGATGGCGGTGCTGGGCTTCGGGTGTTCCTGTGTGTGCCAGTATTTTGCCGCACGTGCTTCACAGGGATTCGGTACAGACCTCAGGAATGCAATGTTTTGCCACATAGGTACACTTTCAAGCTCGCAAACCGATAATTTCGGTACTTCCTCACTTTCTTCCCGGCTTGTAACAGATGTAAACAATCTTCAGACCGGTGTAAATATGATGATACGTCTGGCCATACGCGCACCATTCATCTGCATCGGCTCGGTAATTATGGCGATGTTTCTAAACATGCGCCTCGCGCTCATTCTTCTGGCACTTATCCCTATATTTGCACTTATGCTTTTACTGATAGTAAAATTCAGTTCTCCGCTTTACACATCGGTACTTAAAACACTGGATGACATGACCTCAAAAGTGCGCGAAAACCTGTTGGGAATAAGAGTTATAAGTGCATTCTGTACCTTTGAAAGAGAAAAAAATGCTTTCGAGGACATAAACAATCATTACACAAGAGAGCTTAATCGCGTGGGACGCATTTCGGCACTTCTTTCACCATTCACAACCGTAATTGTCAACTTCGCCATAATGGTGGTTTTGTGGCGTGGCGGTCTCATGCTCACCGGCGGAGATTTTCTTATCGGAGACATTGTAGCTTTCGTAAACTATGCTTCGCAAATACTGCTTGCCATGATAGTGGTTTCAAACCTCATCGGCATCTTTACCCGCGCCGCCGCGAGTGCAGTGCGCGTGCGTGAAATTCTGAACACCGTAAATGAGCTTACTCACGGCAATATAATACCTCAGCACAACGAAGTGGCAGTCGAAATGGAAAATGTTTCATTTTCCTACAACAAAGGCGCCGACACTGCGGTCAAGGACATAAGTCTGAAAATTTCAAGCGGAGAGCAAATAGGCATAATAGGCGGTACGGGAAGCGGAAAGACAACACTTATCCGTCTCATGATGTACGATTACGCCGCCGACACCGGCACAGTCAAGGTGATGGGAGAAAGAGTCGAATCCATCGATGAAAACAAGCTTTGTGACATCATCTCCTGTGTCCCCCAGAAAACCTCTCTTATCAGCGGGACGATAAAAAGCAATATCGGCATGGGCAAGGCGCTTTCGGATGAAGAAATAAAAAAAGCATGCCGGATTGCTCAGATAGACAGCTATATTGAATCCCTGCCGCAAAAATACGATACTCCCGTATTGAGAGACGGCAAAAACTTTTCGGGCGGTCAACGTCAGCGTCTTGCCATTGCAAGAGCTGTTGCAAAAGAATCAGACATTCTCATTCTTGACGACAGTGCAAGTGCGCTGGATTTCAAAACAGAAAAAAAACTGCGCGACGCCATCAGGGACTCCTTTGATAACAAAACAGTAATTATCGTTTCACAACGTGTTTCCTCCATACGTCACTGTGACAGAATCATGGTTATGGCAGACGGGGAAATTGTGGGTACAGGAAATCACAAAGAGCTGTTTAATAACTGCGAAATGTACCGCAGTATTTGCTTCCATCAGCTTTCCGCAAACGAATTGGAGGTGCTGAAACAATGAAAAATCGATTGCTTCCGCTTGTTTTTTCCTCCAAGCTGACCATAGCATTTATATTCATTCTTGCTGTGATTTCGGTAGTCACTTCCCTTTTGGGACCGTATTTTATAAGTGCGTCGGTGGACTGTATAGACCCTGCACTGAATCCCGTCACTGATTATGGCGGGTTATATAAAAATCTGGCTTTTATAGGCATTTCTTATGTTGCTAATGCCGCTTCTCTGTGGTTTTTAAATGTACTGTCAAACAAAACCGCGTATAACGTTTCTCTTTCGCTGAGAAACAGAATGTTTGACAAGCTGAGACGGCTTCCGCTGAGTTTTTACGACCGTACGCCGCACGGAAACACTCTTTCCAGGTTTACTTCTGACGCTGATGCTTTGGCAAACGGGCTTGTGCAATGCTTTTCGGTACTGATAAGCGGTATTATAACCATTATCGGAGCCGTTATTATAATGCTGAAAATCGACATTTTTATGGCGTTGGTTGTTATTTTCTCTGCGCCGCTTGCTTACTTTGTCGCCCGCTTTGTAACGCTCAGGACCAAATCCTATTTCAAGGAGCAGGTAGAGCTTGCAGGTGAACTGAACGGATACTCGGAGGAAATGATTTCAAACAAGAGAATACTTAATGCTTTTTCCTCTTATGACAGTGCCGTACTTCGATACAAAGAGAAGAACGCCATGCTATATAAAGCCGGCGTTAATGCACTGTTTTTCTCCTCGCTTGCCAACCCTTCCACCCGTCTTGTGAACAATATTTCGTATGCGGTTGTGGGAATACTGGGCTGTTTTGCAATTCTTAACGGCTCGGACACAGTAAGCGTGGGTGTGCTTTCAGGATTTCTCATTTACGCAAACATTTTTGCAAAACCTTTCAACGAAATAACCGGGGTTATAACCAACTTTCAAGAGGCTCTTGCCTGCTCCGACAGGATTTTCACACTGCTTGAAAGCGATGAAATATCAGACGAGTCGCTCATAAAAGCCGCTCCCGCGGAATTTGCGGGAGAGGTGGAATTCAAAAATGTCAGCTTTTCTTACTCTGCCGACAAGCCTCTGATAAAGAATTTCAATCTCAAGGTTTCCCCCGGTATGCGCTGTGCCATCGTGGGTGGAACAGGTGCGGGTAAAACAACACTTGTGAATCTGCTTATGCGTTTTTATGATGTGAACGATGGCGATATCCTCATAGACAACCAAAGCATTTATTCCATGACACGCGATTCGCTTCGTTCCAATTTCGGCATGGTACTTCAGGACAGTGTGCTTTTTGAGGGTACAATTGCACAGAATATAGCTTACGGCAATCCCGATGCGGATCCGGAAGCGATTAAGAACGCCGCCAAAAGAAGCGGTGCGCACAGCTTTATCAGACGTCTGGAGCTGGGCTATGACACTCCCGTAAGCGAAAGCGCAAAAAACCTTTCAGAGGGGCAAAAGCAGCTTCTTGCAATCACAAGAGTCATGCTTTTCAATCCTGAAATTCTCATTCTTGACGAAGCTACAAGTTCCGTTGACACAGTTACCGAAACACATATCCAGCGTGCGTTCGACGAAATAACCAAGAACAAAACAAGCTTCATAATTGCCCACCGGCTTTCCACGATACGAGATGCAGACATAATTCTTGTCATGCAGAACGGAAATGTAGTAGAAAGCGGAAAGCACGACGAGCTTTTGCGAAAGAACGGAATTTATCACTCGCTTTACCATGCGCAATTTGACGATTCGCAGATATAACCAGAAAACGAGGTAATACAAGTGGATTCCATCACCCAAACAGATTTTCTTATACTCGATTTTATACACAACAACCTGACCTGTCGTTTTTTTGACCTTTTGCTGACTTTTTTCACACATCTGGGAAACGGCGGGATTATATGGTTCATAGCGGGATTTGCGCTTATCTTGTCAAAAAAATACAGAAAAAGCGGTATTACCATGCTATGTGCCATGGCATTCGGTTTTCTGACGGGAAATATGATACTAAAAAATCTTATTGCCCGTCCGCGCCCCTGCTGGATAAATACGGATGTTTTATTGCTTATAGAAAACCCCTCCGACTACTCCTTTCCGTCGGGGCACACACTTTCATCCGTTATATGTGCCACAGTGCTCACCTTGACCGACCGAAAATTCGGATTTGCTGCCATACCCGCAGCACTTCTCATTGCTTTTTCAAGGCTGTATCTGTATGTCCATTTTCCCAGTGACGTGGTATTCTCGGTGGTGTACGGAATATGCATAGGCATTGTTGCCTGTCGTATTGCAGGTAAATTTTTCGGTTGTAAAAGCAATTGACACAAACGAACAAATGTGGTAAAATTATAAGATAAACCATTCCACAAGAAAGGCGGTTGTTATGAAGGACGATTTCTGGGATATTGACAAGCTTCTCCCGCGCAAGCCCCATTATCAAAATTCACCGCCAAGAACTCACGAAAGCACCGGTTCACCCGATCCGGTACTTATAAGAAACGGAAAAAGCAACGATAAATCGGTTTCGCTGGATGATATTTTAAAAACTGTTCTTCCTCCCGCAAACAAGACCGAAATCGATTATTCCTCGAAAAGCTCGGTAATTCTGGGGGCCGTGGTAAGCGACATTGCAAATTCATATTCATACAGCAACGATTTTTCGGGTAACGCGCACAGAGTACACATGCAATCTCCAAATAAACAGGCGGATTTTGTTCCTTTCTTCTCGTATATGCCTCAGTACTCAGATCTTTCAGCCATGCAGTATCAAAGATATCTATGGTGGAGAGAATGCGCCAGAAAAAACGAATACCTGCAAACAGATGTGTCGTATATTTTCTTGTACATTTATGAACTCATCTCGCTGGACGACGTTATCAAGCCCGAAAACGTGCTTAGTGCCATCATTTCGTTGTGGGTTGCTTATTATCAAAAGCACACAGAGCTGAATAAATACCTGTGCGACTGGATAACGGATTACGCTATCATTCATAATATACGCATTCCCTTTGAAATGCTGGAAAAAGTAATCCCCTACGCAGAAACAAAGCAGCAATCCATACTTTTCAACATGTATCTGTTTGACTATGTTTTGAGCGATATCGGGCATCTTACAGACGATAACATTTCGCTTGTGTGCAAAGTACTTTCCAATTACAGCCCTTACAAAAGCAAAAGCTATGAAATCGAGGAATACAGAAAAATATTTGACGGATGTATAAAAGCAATATTCCATAAGCTGTTTGAAATAGGTTTTTTCACACCAGACGGCAATTATCTTCATAAAAGCGAGTTGAAAGTAACCCGTTCATCGTACCTGGGCGCAGTTTGTTCGGCAAACACAAAAAAGAATATGGCAATCACTTACTATCCTTTCATTTCCAACGAGCTTATACGTACTTCGTTTTCAAATATAATAAAACACACCGAAAACAAAATACGTGCGTCTCTCGGCATGAGAAACAGGCTTCCGAATATCATTCTTGCCGACGAAATACGCGGTGTTATCGACAGCTTTATGGAGCTTAATTATCCTGTCATTTCAAAAACAAAGGCCGCGATTGAAAAAAAGACCGCACCGCCGCGTGAAATCAAAAAAATAGAAGTAAACCTGGCCAAAGCCAAACGAATAGAAGACATTTCTTGGCAAACCACCGAAAAGCTGACCGACGGATTGATCAGGGAAGATGACGAAACCGCAATCCCCATCATCGAGGCATCTGTACCAACGGAATCCGTAAACAGCGAACAAAACGATTTTCCGTCCGCTCTTACAGAGTGTGAAAAAGCAATATTGCATCTCATACTGAATAACGCTGCACCGAGTGAAACGGAAAAAGCCGCACGTAATGCAGGGCTTCTTGCAGATGCGGTCATTGACAGTATAAACGAAAAAGCACTTGAATATATCGGGGACACCGTAATCGACCCATCGGATTACACAGTAATACCAGAATATATTGACGAATTATCAGCTTTCAACATATGAAAGGAAACCATAATGTCTGAAAAGAATATACCTATCAAAATCCCAAAAAGAATACTCGGTACTGTTCTGAACTCTGCCGCCGCAGGTGTCGTTCCGCGTTTCGGACTTGAGTACATGGCAATCGGCAGAAATGACGAAGTAACCGCTCTGTTGGGCGGACTTGAAAACGTTGCGGACGGCATGGGCGACTGTCGGTTTATAATAGGAAAATACGGAAGCGGCAAAAGCTTTCTTATAGGACTTATACGCTGTAACGCACTTGAAAAAGGCTTTGTTACCGCAGATACCGACCTTTCTCCCGAGCGACGTTTTATCGGAACAAGAGGTCAAGGAATTGCCACTTACCGCGAGCTTATGAAGAATCTTGCCTGCAAGACCTCTCCCGACGGCGGAGCTCTTCCCGTAATACTCACAAAATGGCTGTCGGCGCTTCAAGCGGAAACGGTTACAAAAGACGGCATTTCACAGGATGACCCTGCGTTCACCCTTACAATGGACAAAAAAATAATGGAGGTTGCCGCTTCTCTTGAAGGTCTTGTTAACGGCTTTGATTTTGCAAGCGTGCTTTCCATATACTACCGTGCCGTAAAAAGCGGTGACGATGAAAAGAAATCCTGCGCCCTGCGCTGGCTGAGAGGTGAATACTCCAACAAGCTCGAGGTGCGCGGTACGCTGGGTATAAACTCCCTTATCGACGACTCCAACTGGTATGATTACGTCAAGCTTTTTGCCGTGTTCTTCCGTAAAATAGGATACAAAGGCTTTGTTGTTTTCTTTGACGAGTGTGTCAATCTTTATAAAATCCCTCACAAAATGTCACGTGAAAACAATTACGAAAAAATCCTTTCCATGTTCAACGATACCCTCCAGGGCAAAGCGGAAGGGCTCGGGCTGATTCTGGGTGGCACACCTCAGTTTTTGGAAGACGAGCGCCGCGGACTTTTCAGCTACGATGCGCTTAAATCCCGTCTTTCGGGAAGCCGTGTAGCCAAGGGAAATTATAAAAACTTTATGGGACCGGTTATATACCTTGACCGTCTCAGCGATGATGAGCTTTACGCACTTATTATGCGTATGCTCATACTGCACAAGCAGTATTACGCATGGGAACCTGAGATTGCGGACAGTGAGATACTTGAATTCTTACAGCTTTGTTTCAATAAAATGGGTGCTGACACACTGCTCACTCCACGTGAAATAATACGTGATTTTCTGGGTGTCCTCAACATTATGTACCAAAACAGCGGTGTCACCTTCTCCAAAGTCATTTCCGACGGCAATGTAACTCTGAAAAGCGATGCAGAATCCGGAGACGATGATGATATATTTGATTTGGGCAGTATTGAAATATGAATTATCGTGAAAAAGCCGCACGAGTCTATAACTCCTTTTCTCCTTTTATTCGTGATTTCATATACCGAAATGAATGGGACACCATACGCGAGGTACAGATAGAAGCTGCAGATGTCATTTTTTCAACAGAAAACAATCTGCTCATATGCTCATCCACGGCTTCGGGAAAAACAGAAGCGGCATTTTTCCCCATTTTGTCCCATATGTATGACAATCCCCCATCGTCGGTGGGCGTTTTATACATTGCACCACTGAAGGCACTTATAAATGACCAATTCGAGCGCTTGGAAACGCTGATGGAAGAAAGCGGTATATCGGTATTTCACTGGCACGGAGATGTGCCCTCGGCACAAAAATCTAAATTTCTCAAAAAGCCGACAGCTGTTTTGCAGATAACTCCGGAATCGCTGGAAAGCATGTTGATAAACAGAAAAAACGATATTCCCCGCCTTTTCGGTGACTTGCAATATGTTGTCATTGACGAAATTCACACACTCATGGGCTTTGACAGAGGAAGCCAGGTATGCTGTCTTATTGAGCGTCTTTCTGCGCTCATCGGACATTCGCCCCGAAGAATAGGTTTATCCGCTACGGTGGGAGATACGCGTCTTGCTGCCGAATGGCTAAGTGAAAATACCAACCGCAGATGCTCTGTTGTGAATATCAAATCTTCGGGCATCAAATGGCGGCTCGCCATGCAACATTTTTACTTGCAAAACGAGAATTCAGACAAACCGACGTCAATCGACGGCGATGTTGCAGACCCAGGGTATGATTTTGTTTATAAATGCGCAAGACAGAAAAAAAGTCTTGTATTCTCAAATTCACGCGAAGAAACCGAAATAATAACTGCCACATTGCGACAGATAGCGGAAAGCAGAAATGAAGATGACATATTCTATATCCATCACGGAAATCTTTCCGCCGCTCTGCGCGAAACAGCAGAATCGGTTATGAAGGATGATACAAAGCATGCTGTGACATGTGCCACAGTAACGCTTGAATTGGGCGTGGATATAGGACGTTTGGAACGTATAATCAATATCGGTGCTCCAAATACGGTATCAAGCTTCCTTCAGCGCATCGGACGTTCGGGACGAAGAGAAACACCGCCCGAAATGATTATGGTGTTCCGCGAAGAAAATGCGCTGCCAAACACACCTGTTTATGAGCTTATCCCCTGGAATTTTCTGCAGGGAATCGCCATTATACAGCTTTATATTGAGGAGCGCTGGCTGGAGCCGCCCTTCAGAAAATCCTTACCCTTCAGCCTTTTATATCATCAGACAATGTCTGTTTTGGCCTCATCGGGAGAACTTACTCCTGCATCACTGGCACAAAAGGTTCTGTCTCTTGCTCCCTTCAAAGACATTGAGAAAGAAGACTACCGAGATTTACTGGTGCATCTGATAAAAAACGAGCACATTCAGCAGACCGAAGAAAAGGGTCTTATTATTGGACTCAAGGGCGAAAAGATAATAAACAGCTTTAAGTTTTATGCAGTGTTCAAAGACAGCGAGGATTTTACCGTACGATGCAAATCAGAGGAAATAGGCACCATAACCACACCTCCCCCCGTAGGCGAAAGATTTGCGCTTGCAGGCCGTGTATGGGAAGTGGAAGAGCTGGAAATCCAACGAAAGCTTATATATGTAAAAGCTGTAAAAGGAAAAATGGCGGTGTCATGGCCGGGTGACAAGGGTGAAATACACACAAAAATACTAAAACGAATGAAAAAAATACTTGAAGAGGATACCGTTTATCCTTACCTTAAGCCCGAAGCAATAAAACGACTGGAAAAAGCACGCTCTGTGGCTCGCAATACAGGTATCTTGGAAACGGGACTTGTGTGTCTGGGCGGCGTAAATTATTGTCTTTTTCCCTGGCTCGGAACACGATCTGTACGTTCGCTCAAGCGCTTTATTCAGTACAAATGCGCCGCTGCGCTGGGTATCACCGCCCTTGAATATGATTCCTGCTATTATATCACCTTCAAAATGGAGCGTTATGACCGGGAAAGCTTTGTAAACTATCTGAATGACACAATAGCGCGTCAAGGTGTAACACTATCCGAGTTGGTAGGACAGAACGAACTTCCCGTATTTGAAAAATACGACGAATATATACCGCGTGAGCTTCTTCAAAAGTCTTACTGCACCGACAAGCTTTGCAGTGAAGAGCTTATCGCGCGTGTAAAGGAACTTAAAAACGAAATTGAAAAAGCTAAGGAGAATTAACCATGAGCTCAATGATTAAAATCCTGTCATTCAATATATCACATTACAATTACAGCATGTGTGTAAACAATGTTCCGCTGATAAAATCACTGCTTTTTGAGGTATCCCCTCAGGAAAATGCATCCGATTTTTACGGAAAAGACCTTTACGTAACAATAAAAGCCACCCCGGAAATATTCCATTCCTACCACCGCAGTATCACCATCAGCGCTGACGGAAAATGTGATATATCGGGAATAGAGCCCGAAATGCGTCCGCGCATTATCCAGGCAGTCACCGAGCCTCAGAAATGTACTATTGACATCACCGTAAGAGACCGACACGATGTATGCGGAAGCCTTTCGTACAATGTGGATCTTCAGCCCTACTATTGCTGGAGCGGTTTTTCCTGTATGCCCGAATATCTGTGTTCTCTGGTTACTCCCTCACAGCCACAGGTTCAAAAAATCGTTTCCTCTGCATATGAATTACTTCGCAACCAGGGTGAGTTGCCAATAAACGACGGCTACGAAAAGAAGAACATAAAAAAGGTTTTTGCAATAAACCGGGCTATATACGACTCAATACGCAGTCTCAAAATAACCTACAACATCACAAAAACCGACTATCTTTCAAAATGCGTATCTCTCCAGACCGCCGAAATGCTTATGCACCGCATGATAGGAAGCTCGCTTGACATTTCGCTGGTTTTCGCCGCGTGCCTGGAAAATCTGGGGCTCAATCCCTTTATAACCGTATTCAGAAATCATGTGCTTATAGGTTGTTTTTTGAGTGATTTGAACTTCACCAACCCTGTCACCGAAAACTTTGACGAGCTTATGGCGATGGGACGCGGTCCACGCCGTGTGCTTTTCCTCATGGAACCAACCTCAATGGCAAACGGCATGAGCATCGACTTTGAAAATTCCTGTCGCATGGCAAAGGAATATTGCGAAAAAAATGCTGCACATTTTACCGCAATTGTCGATATTAAAGCGGCACGCATTGCAGGCATAAAACCCATCCCAAACCGCATTGTAGAAAACGGCAAGCTGGTTTTTGACGGTGGTGCATATGAAAACGATGACTTCTTCAGTGATTGGGTAGACATCAATGATGAAAATATTGATGCGGCAGAGCGTGAAATAAACAAATTAAAGAGTGAAATTTTCGACTTTTCTGAAAATAATCCCCTCATAAACGCCGATTTTAAAAATGTTGTCGGACTTGCATACACTTCAAGCGTGGAAGCCTTCGCTTCAAAGCTTAAAAATCCCACGACACTCACACCCTCTCCTTTCAGTGAGAATACAGAAAGTGTTTTTCTTCCCGACCAGAGATGTGCCGTGATGGAAAGATGCATTAACGAGCTTAATGAAAAACCGGGTGAAACAGCCACATTCTGTACCGAAGCAAAGCTGAAAAAGCGTATACACTCCATTTACAATATTACAAGCTGTGACAGATATTACAGATACTACACATATGTCACATTCTACTACGCAAAATGGAAATCCCCTGATTCAGCCAACACCATCTACACTCCAATGTTCCTGGTCCCCTGCGAACTCAGCGGGTCACCTGACGGATGCAAATTGAGACTGCTTACCGACAATGCCATTCTCAATCCAATTTTCCTGGAAAAAATCAAGCGGCTTTTCACAGTAAATTTTGTTACATTGTCAAAAATCCCGGCACGGGAGATACTTACACGTCGCGAATATATCTTTTCTCTTATTTCGTCTGCCGTCAGCGGAAGACTTGATATCAAGTTCATACCATACGTTTCTCTCAGTGCACATGATCTTTCTTCCTTTTCGGACTACACACATTTAAATAAAAATTCCGTTTCCTCTCCCCTTTCACGCGCTCTTCTCATGGGAACGGAGACCCCGCCCGAATCCCGTACATACGGCGATATAGATGTTGATTCCATTTTTCCGCTTAATATGCCTTGTCCTCTTGAACCCGACCGTTTCCAGAAAAGCGCTGTATATCATGCAACCGAGGATAAATCTACTTTTATAAGCGGTAATATAAACTCCGGCAAAACAAGAACGGCAGCAAACATCATTTTCAACACACTTTACAAATCCAAAACCGTTCTTTACGTCGGCGGCACGCCCGGTGCATGCAGTGATTTGGAAAAATACCTGGGTAAACTAAGCCTTAACGATTACACACTTTATCTCCGTCCGTACGCCCCCGACCTGACAGGTGCGTTCAACACTGAAAAGTTACCGGAAAAGCGTCCCAGCGAGCTTTACATAAAAGCTCAGCGTATGATGCAGAAAAAATCCGAGCTTTCCAATTACTACAAAGCACTCCACAAAAAGCAGAAAACCGGATTTGATCTGTACCAGAACGTAATGCAGTACGAAAAATACAAAAATTCAAAATACTGTGTTGCCTTTTCTCCCGCTTTTATAAAGGAGTTGGACGAGGACAAGGTCATCGCTTCCCTCCGCCAGATATCCGAGCTTACCAAGGCTGTAAAGCTCAGCGGACAGCCCTACCGCCACCCTCTTGCAAAAATCGGAAGAAAAACTTTTTCTTATGAAATAAAGGCTCAGGCTGTAACTCTTATCAATTCATACAAGGCGGCGCTCGAAAGCTTTCTGGATTGTCAGGATGAGTTGTGCGAGCTGATGTGCTTTGATTTCGAGTTTTTACGCGAGGATCAATCCAATTCCTTGGAAAAGCTTGCATACATATTACAGAACTGCTCCGACGTTCTCACTTCCTCAATTTTTGATACCAAGTGCAAAAACACCCTGAACCGACTGCACGGTGTTATTGATCTGGCAGAAAAGCGCCTTTCAAGCTCGGAAAAAATATTCGGAATTTTTGAAGAACATGTATTGGATATTGATGCGGCTCAGATGCTTGAGGAATACAAGGCTTCTCTTTCCACATTCTTTATAAAGCGTAACGGAATACAGAAAAAGCTGTTGACAATGCTCAAAAATCATCTTATCGATGACAAAGTCATCTCTGTTGATGAGCTTCCGGACACGCTTTATTCACTGGTGCATTATGCCGAAAACACCGCAAAAATAGCGGCAGAAGCTTCGGATTTCAAGGAGCTGTTCGGTATTGATATGTTCACACGTAATATTGAGATGGAACGCGAAGCTCTCGAAAAATTAAAGAAAATATATTCTGTTTGCGAAGAATATGTGCTTCACCTCGACAACATCTGTCGCCGCGAATGCAATCCTGAGGATGTTATTCCTTCCCAGGCGTCCGTTATAACCGACTTCGTTCAGAATCCTGATATTTACAAGACAAAATTTGCGGAATATAAAAAGCTTCGCGCCACCTTTACGGAAGCGGAAAACACACTGGTTAAATATCTTTCAGTGGATATATACTCCCTGAAGGACAAAATGGCAATTAAGTGGTATGAATACGTATATGCCTGGATAACCGAATTGGAGCAGTCAATTGACGGGCTCAAAAGCTGGTGTGAATATCTTAACGCCCGTGACAATGCTCTTGCCATCGGACTTGACAGTGCAGTAGCTCTTCTCGAAAACACCGACATGACTCAAGACGAATTCCGTCAGGCATTTCTGAAAGGCTTCTTCAAGGCTTCCTGCGAGTATATTCTTGCCAATGAACAGGTTTTTGCTTCCTTCAGCAGCGAAAGCTGTGCCGATGCTTGCAATGGGCTCAGCGAGCTGATTTTACAGCTTGACGAAATGATAATCGAAGATCTGGGAATTAAGCTCCGTACCGATTACCGTGATTACCACAATCGCTACATCAGTGATAACGAGGAAAAGACATACCTGGACTCCAAGGATATGGGTGAGCTGTTTGCTTCGAATCTTAAGCTTCTGCAAAAGCGTTTTCCCGTAACAGTATCTTACGGAAGTGCCATAAATGCATATCTTGCCGAAGATACGATGTTTGATTGTCTGATAATCGACGACGTGCACGCAATTCCATATTACTCACTGCTGGGTCTTATTTCCCGCGCTGAAAAAACAGTGTTCCTTGGTATGGATACAACCAAAGAAAACACACTGTTCAGCGCACCGGCGGCGTATTCACTGATAGGACGCGGTGCGGCATACTCTCCCGCTTCGCTGTATTCCCGTCTTATAAAAGCAGATGTCCCGCTGTGTAAGCTGGAATACAAATACGACACACGCCGCGACCTTGCTTCACTGGTAAGCGAAATTTTCTCGTTCCATAACGAGCATGTAATACCGTGGGCAACCGAAATGGCCGACATAAGCATTATCCCCGTAAACGGTGTATTTGAGCGGCGCGGCACTTTGGTTAACTACGCCGAGGCAAACTGCGTAGTGGAAACCCTGAAAAATCTTGTTACTGACGAGTCAATTGCCGTATGTGCATTCACACGTCCTCAGGCGGCGCTTATACGCCAGCTGTGGGATCAGAGCGGAAGCATACTTGACAATCTCAAAATTTACGCAATTGAAGACTATCCCTCCGCCTGCTTTGACAGAGTGATTGTTTCAACCACCTTTTCTTCAGGTAACAACACAGGTATACTGCCGTTTAATCCGGCACAGCTTGCGGGAGACAATTACAGATTGCGCTTCAATTCGCTGATGTCCTCGCTGCGCAATTCGCTTACAGTGATAACCGCCCTTAACGAAAATTCCCTTGACGAGCTGGAACCATACACCGACAGCCTTTACGCCTTCAAGAGATTTATCAAATTCATTTACGACCGCTATACATATTTTGCACCTGCCAAGCCGGGCGAATTTGACAAGTGCAGTATACGCGGCGAAATATGCGATTTCCTTCAGAAGCTTGGCTATGATACCGTTCAGAATCTGGGAACTTCGGAGCTTAAAATAGACGTTGCCGTGCGCAGTAAAGAGAACAACGGATACATTCTGGGCGTTCTTTTGGACAATTACTGCGGACAAACCAACGATGTGTATACATCCGAGGTGCTCATGCCCACGCTTCTGAAAAAGAACGGCTGGAACGTAATACGCATTTTCACAAACGAATGGTATGAGAATTACAACAAACAGCTTGAAGCTATATCCGAAAAGCTTGCGACATTGAAATAACAAACCATTGTAATAAAATTATCCCTCCCGTAATACACTTGTATCGGGAGGGTGATTTTTTTGAACAAACAAACAGCCGGAAACACACCGACAGCATTAAACTTTATAGTCAACTGCCTTACCGCCTCGCTTGCAGCATCCGTAATAATGACGATACTTCTTGGTATAAGTGCGGTAATTCTCAACACATTTCAAAACCCTGAAAGTCTATACGGAATGTTTTCAATTGTCGTATACATCATAACTTCCGTGATTTGCGGTATTATAGCAAAGCGAAAAAACAGTCATTCGGCACTTCTGTGCGGACTTATAAGCACGATATTTCTGGTACTTATTCTGCTGGCAGTATCAAGTATAATTCCGGGTTTTGAAGTATCTGCACCTGTATGGCAGCCTGTAATACTCCTGATCGGTGCAATACTCGGAGCATTTATAACAAAATAAGATTACAAAGTTTTTACATGCATTTAACTGTTATATGCTTTTAAAACGACCTTAAATGTGATAAAATAAATGTGAATTTTTATATTTCTTCACATTTGCAGAAAGGTCAGAATATGCGTAAAACTAAAATTGTATGTACTATCGGTCCCGCAAGCCGTAATGAAAAAATTCTTAAAGAAATGATAACAAGCGGTATGAATGTTGCCCGCTTGAATTTTTCACACGGCTCGCATGAGTATCATTTAGAAACTATTGAGCTTATAAAAAAGGTGCGAAGCGAAATGGGTGTTCCGCTGGCTATTATGCTGGATACCAAGGGGCCCGAAATCAGAATAAAAAGCTTTAAAAATTCCGTAGCTAAGCTCGAAGAGGGAAATCTTTTCACATTATATGCCGACGAGCGCGACGGCGATGAAAACGGTGTGTCGGTAACTTATCCGTCGCTTGCTTCGTACATCAGGGGCGGAGAAACACTGCTGGTCGATGACGGAAATATCCGTCTTGAAGCTCTGAAACCCGAGGGCGACGATATTGTCTGTCGCGTTATAACAGGCGGTGAGCTGAGCGACAAAAAGGGTATAAATATCCCATGTGTCAATATTGATATGCCGTATCTTTCAGAACGCGACAAGGAAGATATACGCTTTGGTATAGAAAACGATGTGGACTTCATTGCCGCATCCTTTGTAAGAAGTGCGGAGGATGTAAAGGCGCTGAGAAAATTCAAGGATTATCACGGCGGACACGACATACGCATAATTTCAAAGATAGAGAATATGCAGGGCGTAGAAAATTTTGACGAAATACTTAAAAATTCCGACGGAATAATGGTTGCGCGCGGAGATATGGGTGTAGAGGTATCATTTGAAAAGCTTCCCGGGCTTCAGAAGCGTTTCATAAACCGTTGCTATCAGGCAGGAAAAATGGCTATATGTGCGACTCAGATGCTGGAATCGATGATAAGCCATCCCAACCCCACCAGAGCAGAAATAACCGACGTAGCCAATGCCGTATTCGACGGCACCTCCGCCGTCATGCTTTCGGGCGAAACCGCTATGGGAAATTATCCTGTACTCACGGTACAGGTCATGGCGCGTATTGCGGAGCAGGCTGAAAGCGATGCCTTTGAAATGGGATATTACTCCGGCAAAAAGTACGACATGGACACTGATACAACCAACGCTATGTGTGATGCTGCCTGCACTACTGCACGGGATATCAATGCAAAGGCTATAATCGCGCTGACAAAATGCGGTCATACCGCACGCAGAATGTCAAAATTCCGCCCTTTCGAACCGATTGTTGCCGCAACTCCGCTGGAAAAGACATTCCATCAGCTTTCATTGTCTTGGGGAGTTTATCCTGTTGTCGCACGTTATCAGCAAGACAGTGAAAGCCTGTTCAGACACGCAATAGACTGTGCAAAACAAATTGATCTGGTGGAAAACGGTGACATTGTAGTAATAGCTGCAGGTGTTCCGCTGGATACCACGGGAAGTACAAATCTGTTAAAAGTTTCTGTTGTGGGTGCAAAGTATTAACAACAAAAAACGTCTTATATGCTTACTGCATATAAGACGTTTTCTTATTATCTGAAATTATTTTGTGAGCATCCAGACAGCCATTTTGCTTTCTTCTGTCCAAAGCTTACCTGCAGAGGAATAGTCGGTAACGAGCATTGTTTTGCCGTCGGTAAGGGGAACAAGAGCTTCGATTATATTCTTGTAAGACGCCTTGCCCTCGGTGAGAGCAACGTCAACATAACCATCTGCATTAACCTTTACGCTTACAGCCTCATCTACGCTGTAACCGAGTCTGTTATCCTGTGCGAACATAACGGGACCGCGGCGCAGAGCAATGTGATTCTTTGCGATGGGGTCTTCTCTGTCGAAAGTGGGGATTACATACTGATGTTCCCAGATAACCTTATTCATAAGTATATCGGTACCGTAAGGGATGGGGTATATTGCCTCAGTTCTCATATCGAGAGCGAGAGAAACCACATCTCCGTCCTTCCACTCACGATCAATTGCGACGTAGCCTTCCTTAACCGAAACAGCCTGTCCGTTTACGCTGAGAGCAGTGTTCTTGCTCCAGTAAGGATTTCTGATGAGAAGCTCGAACTTTTCAGCCTTTTCAAGCTTTACTGTAATATCTACATTGCCATTCTTGGGGTAGTCTGTCTTCGTTTCAAAAACAACCTTGTTATCAGCGGGGGTTGCGGAAGAAACAGTGCCGTTTATATAGAGATTGAATGCAAATCCGTTTTTAGTAGTGAGAATCTGCATTTTGGGAACAAGACCCAAACCTGCGGAGCCAATACATGCACAGCAACCGTAGTAGTGATTATCGCTCATTATCTGCAGACCGCCGATTCCGTTTCCGCGTGTTCCGGCGGTAAGAGGGCTGTAACTGTCAAAGGGCAGGGGCTCAATATTCAGCTGAGGGAATTTTTCCTTTATAGTGGGCTCAATAACCTTTTCTGTATTGAACGCGCCGAGATAAGCATTGTAGAGCGATATTTCAAAAGCGTCTACATATTTGGGGTCACCTGTGAGAAGTGTTACCTGGTAGAAGAACTTCATAAGAGTTACGGTAACGCATGTTTCCTGCTGGATTATACCGTTAGTAGTGTTAGCCTGACGTACAGTGGAGTGGTCAAACAACTCATGGGTACATCCACAGCAACCGATAACAGTGAAGTCACTTTCAAGAACTCTGTTTGCAAAGTTAAGTATTGCGGTTCTGTACTTTTCATCTCCGGTGTGTCTGTAAAATTCCAGAAGTCCCTCAAAGCAGGAGGTCATTTCATATGCCTTTGTAAGAGGATACTGGTAAGGATAAAAATCATTCTGGTAAGCCAATTCAAAGATGTTTGCAACAGATGTACCGCCATTATCAACTATGTACTTGGCAAAATCGAAATATCTCTGCTCACCGGTGATAGTGTAAAGGCGTACAACAGGCTCGAGAATAGAGGAAGAATTTAGACCTCTCCAATGACGGTTACAGGTGTTGATGGGCTTCTTTCCTTCGTACGCGGAACCTATTTTGTAAATTATGTAGTCTGTATGCTTGCACATAGCATCAACGATTCTCTTGCTCAGTGCCTCATCCTCACAAATTTCCAAGAAATACTGCATTCCGAGAAGAACATATTTACGGCTCCACATATCCCAGCCGTCGAACTCATGGTCTGCGCCATAGCTGCTTATTCTTCCGTTTTCGTCAGCGCTTTCAATCATGTCGCAAACGGTTTTTTCAAGTATATCATAAAGTTCCTTGCTCTTACCGTAGGAGTAAACGAGGCATGCACCGCGCATCATTTTGCCCCAGTACTCGCCTCTCCAGCCTGCGTCAAAATCGGCATCCTGACGGAACTGCTGAACAAATCTTCTCCACAGTTCGGGATTATTGAGCTGAAAACTTTCAACAAAATCGAAAGCCTCGTTCATAAAGCCGTTGTAGCTGAAGTTGTTACGATAATCAACAAAAAGCTTATCTGTCTTTAATCTGGGAAAATTAGCGGTGTTTTCTGCATAAAAGTTATTCTTCATAAAGCACGCTCCTGTGACTGTAATAATTTATTTTTAATAGTATACCATATTATTCCGTATTAATCAAGGGAAAAATCAATCATTATTTTATATTTTTAGTTTTCATTGCTTAATATTGCCAAAACAGACAAAACAAAAAAGGACTGTCCAAAAAGACAATCCTTTATGACCCGTACGGGAATCGAACCCATGTTTTCGCCGTGAGAGGGCGATGTCTTAGCCGCTTGACCAACGGGCCGTTTATCCGACCTTTGTATTATATCATGATTTTTCAAAAATGTCAATAGTTTTTAAAGATTTTTTATAGTTTTTTCGGGAAAGTGATTTTTCACTTTCCCGAAAATTGATTTAAAATCCACTTGCAAGTTTCAATCCCGATTATTTGTGTGCCTTAACCACCTGTGAAATGAGGTTATAGTCGTTAGTGAGTATGACGTCAATGCCCATATCCAGGAATTCGGTGGTCTCATTCGGGTCATCAGACCAGAAAACATTGCAGATTATTCCGTTTTCGTGGGCACGGTCGATATCTTTTTTTGTGAAATACGGTTTGAAAAGCTGTATTTTTTGACATCCGTACTTTATGGCGCGGTCAATCATAACATCTGCACCGCCGCTTGAATTATATCCCACACAAAGAGCTATATCGGGAGCAATTTCCTTTGCCATCTCAAATATGCTGTCATTTGTGCACATAAGGTAAACGTACTTACGGCAATCGTATTTATCGATAAGTGAAATTATCTTTTCAAGATGTCTGCGGTCGTAGTCGGCAAAATCATTCACATTTTTTATATGAATATTCATTATCACGTGGCAGGAGAATTTTTGCAATATTTCCTCGAAACGCAAAATTTTCATTCCTTTAAAACGTTCGCCGTATTTCACTCCGAAATCAAGATTCAAAAGCTCTTCGTAAGTATGCTCATAAACGTAGCCGTTTCCGTCCGACACTCTTTCAAGCGTAGGGTCGTGAATGGATACTATCTCCCCGTCCTTGGTATACCACAGGTCAAATTCTATCTCCTGAGCTCCCATGGCAACTGCGGCACCAAAAGCAGGCAGGCTGTTTTCCGGTGCAATTGTATTGAAGCCTCTGTGTGCACACACCCTGGGATAAGGCATTATCGAATCGTTTCTGACAATAGCACTTCCGGCCGGACGATACTGCCAGGGGTTTCTGCCAAATTCGATATATTCATAGTGAGGTGCGGGAGGATTTCCGAAGCCGGCAGGCTTATAGTATTTTTTATTTATATCTATTTCAGCCGTTGCAATTCCGGTTTCACTCTTCATATTAACCAGCATATCTCCGTTGGGCGCAACAATCATGCTGGCACCGCAGATGTTGGATTTTTTATCCATACTCACGGAAGAACGCACTACATAGGCATTGGTATTATACGCAAGAAAACGCCCCATTATTTCAAGTGCCTCGTGCGTATCGCTTCTCTGAAGGGAACAGCCGATGATTATATCAACATTCTGACGTGCAATGGCGGGAAACGCTTCGTAAAAATAGAAGTCGTAGCAGGTAAGAAACGCATATCTGACGCCGTCTATCTCCAGAACATACGGCTCGGAAAACTCACGTGTGTAGTCGCTGTCCAGCTTGACTGTATAAAGCTCGGAGGGCGGAAGATGCTTTTTATAATACTTACCCACCAGTTCCCCCTTTGTATTATAGGCATAGGTGGTGTTTCGGTAACCCGTTTCGGTGAGACAAAGCGCATTGACAAACAGCACAGCTTTACATCTTTTGGCTGTCTCGGAAGCGGTACTAAGCAAAGTATCTATATACTTATCATGATAGAACAGATTCTCCTCGCGGGTAACTGCGGCACAGGGGACATCACTGTACTCCGGCAGAACGATTATATCCATCGATTCATCGCACTGTGCCATATATTCGAGCTTTATCCGGAAATATTCGTCGCACAGCGAACAGTCCATCGAATACGGCGGTTGTATAACACAAGCCTTCATAGCAACACACTCCTTCAAAATTATTATTTTATATTGAGTATTCTTTTTGCATTGAGCGAGAATATCTTTTCTTTTTCGCTGTCACTCAGAAGCGGATCGAGAAGAACCGAGCCTACAAACATTGCCGGGCTGCAGGTCGGAAAATCCGAGCCGAAAAGTATTCTGTCCGCACCAACGGTATCAATGGCACGGCGCAGAACTCCATAGCGAAAAACTCCTGTTCCCGATATGTCAAGATAGAAATTTTCGCTCATTTTAAAGCGTTCAAGCTGACGCATAAAGGTGTCATATTCTCCGGGATGTGCGGCAACAAACACCACATCCTTATGCTTTTTCACCATCTCGTCCATAGCTTCGTCGCCCTGACTGTGATAGCTTACCACCATATTGCGTCTTGCCGCTTCGTCCAGCAGAATTGAAAAATTCTCGTCGGAATAATCACTCCAGCCGTCGTAATATGGCACCAATTCCCCTATCATCTTGACACCCAGATTATCCATACGCTCCATTTCCTTGAGCGACCAGTCCACAAAGGACGGATGTATATGAAAACCGGGGACGTAGAAGTCACCGTAAATATCACGCAATTTCAGGGCGGTATCGTTGGTGTACTTCAGACTTTCAAGGTCCTCGCCCACTTTTCTTGCGTGAATAACCGAGCCGCATATTTTGGATACTCCCAGCGAAGCGAATATTTCGCGGGTGTTTTCAACTCCCATTCCGCAAAAATCGCGGTGGTTTGCTATATTTTCGTCTTCCGTCAAAAACGGATGTGTGTGAAAGTCAATAATTTCAAAACTCATATTTACCTCCGAATAAAAAACGTCCTGACAATATTATACATCAAATGTACATAATGTCAAGACATTGTTTTTCATATTTTATTGATAAATCCCCGATATATTATTTTTCGAGGATATCGTCCAAAAAATATGCATTTGTGTAAGCGCGTTTTCCGTCGGCTCCAACGACAGTTATACGGAAATACCCGTCATCATCTTCCACGGCAAAGGTTGCCTCGGTGATAAATTCTCCGTCAGGTGCACTTACTTTTGAAATATTGCGTGTCATTTTATTTGTAAACACCAGTTTAGCAGGTTCAAAGGTTATATGAACCATTCCGTCCTCGTACCACAATTCGTCTATAACCGGCCCCTCGGAAGAATAATACTCTCCACGCAGAAGTGCGTTGGTTATCGTCTCATATTCAAGCTTTTCCGCTTTAATGACAGTGAATCCGCCGAAAGAGTCATCTTCACCGTATTTGTTGTGGTTATCATCCGTAGCGGTACACAAAAGTCTTTTGCCCGATTTGAGCATTTCCTCATAAATACGGGTGTTGTGCTCATCATTGCCGCTCGCAACACAGCCGTAATTGCAGATTTCCATAGCGTGCATACCGTTGTAATTAATATAATCGGTGTATTCCTCATTCGACCAGGTGGGATGGTTATAGGTAACGAAAAATCCGCTGTCTACACCCTCTTTTATCATGCGGTTAATACATTCGGGAGTGTAGATCCTTTCAAAATCCGGCTTTGATTCATCAAATCTTACAAACGGTTTAAAATTAAGGGTGCAGCCGGGTGTCATATATTTTTTTCTGTGCCAGCAGGGCTGAATAACCGTATCATGTTTTAATGCTATCATGCCGATATCGCAGTTTTTTGAAAGCTTTTTAGGCAAAACACCGTTGTTGAAGCCATACTCTATGCCGTTGAGTGCAAGGAATTCTTTATCAGTAAGCTCGTTATGCAGAATAAACACATCGTGGTCGGTATACGCAACTATGGAATAACCTTTCTCCATATATCGCTTTTTTATTTCCTCAGGCGACCATCTGCCGTCAGAAACGGTTGAATGACAATGAAGGTTTGCTTTGTAAAAACGTCCGCTCTGAGGCAACAAATACTTTTTCATACATACTATCCTTTCGCAAAAACTAACACGAGTATATATTAGCATATTTGATATATATTGTCAATATTAAAAATAGCGAGCATTTTTAGCAATATTTTATTTTTCCGACAAATTGATACCATTATTTTATTTCAAATATCAAGCGTGCAGAGATTTTTTCAAAATAAAAAGAAAACCGTTGATTTCCAAGGAAATCAACGGTTTATATGACCCATCGGAGAATCGAACTCCGGACACCTTGATTAAAAGTCAAGTGCTCTACCGGCTGAGCTAATGGATCACATTCGTCTGTCGACGACTTTTACATTATAACACAAAAATAACAATTTGTCAATAGCTTTTGAACAAAAAAATATTTTTTTCTGCGAATCCAATAACACGCCGGATATTATATAATCCGGCTGTGTATCCGATTCATGCTGCAGACGGCTTTATTCCGCGTCGTCCTGCCCCTCGAGCACCTTTATATCGGCAAGCTCGCAAAGCTTAAGAACTATTTTTTTGAAGCTTTTATTGTCGCACAACTGATCGCGGCGTCCGAAGTTATAAAGCACGCGATGCTTTGTTGTACCGTTTTCGCCGCGGTAGGATTCTACGAGATTTATATACTCGTAATCTTTAACTTTCGTGGATTTAATAAACATAGTATGACACCGTAAAACATGTATTTATTCGCGAAACGCAAACGCTGTCTTATTCCGCGTTGCTATATTGTATCACAATTTTTATTTTTTTGCAATAGTAATTTTGTATTTTTTCAAAAAAATGTTATACCACATTTTACCCAACTTAAAAAAATATTTTTTCATCACTCACAAAACACAACCTATTGATGTTTTTGACATCATTTAATCAACCCGCTGTGCTTTTATACATTTTTCACGTCGTTTTCAGTCGGTAAACTTTCTGTATATTTGAAACCAATGCGAAATAACATTTCTTTATTTTTTGCCATTTGTAACTTTTTACGAAGAAAATTACCCGTCAAGTTGTACTGTTTTCATGTCATATCACATCATCATTGAAGAATTCGCAGAATAATTTGTGGTATAACTGTCAAAAGCAACAATTTTATTTTTACCTATTGACAAAAACGTTTTTTTGTGATACATCAAAAAACAATGCCGGCGCAGAATACGCCGGCATTATCCTAAAAGCATTGACAATATATCACAAAAGCTGTTTAAATAGCTGTGCGCTTTGTCTGATTCTGGGCTCCAGTTCGTCCTCTATAAAGGATTCCACTGTTACTCTGCCATCATAGCCCGCTTTTCTCATAGACTCGATAAACAGCTCGTAGCGGTGTCCGTCTCCTATTTTAGGATACTCTCTTTCAACGGGGTTGGCTGTATGAGCGTGTACAATCTTATCTCCCATAGTCTCAAGAACATTATAACCCTCTCCGGTGAGAGCGATATGGAAAGAGTCACACACTATTCCGATTTCGGGTTTATTGATAAGCTTTGCGATATCATATGCCTGGGTGACATAGTTCATAAAATTGGTTTCACCGCCGTTCAGTTCTTCAAGCGCAACCTTGAAACCATACTTCTTTGCCAGCGGCACAAGAAATTCGGAGCATATGTATGCAGTCTGCTCAACGCCCTTTTCATAGGGGAAGTCTTCGGAAATATGTCTTGACAGTCCCGAGCCAAAAACAACAACCTCATATCCGTAAAGCGGAGCGGTTCTCGGAATAACCGTATTCAGATAATCCTCAACAACCTTCATATCGGCATCTGCACCGATAACCTTCATTGTCTTGGGGAACAGGCAGTTTACCGCTTCACATTTATAGTCATACTTTTTCAATTCCGCACAAAAAGCATCAAGCTCGCCATCCGTCATGTCATAAAATTGATTGATACGCGATTCGACAAAATCATATCCCGATTCTTTCATTACTTTTATAAGATGAAGATCCTTTGCCGAGATTGAACATCCGAGTCTCATATTATTTTCCTCCATCGAAATCTGCATTTTAATTTTTTCGAAAATTCACACCGTGAAAGCACATTAGTTTTGTTTTACAGCTAAATTATACCATATTGAAATTACAAAGTCAACTATTTTTGCAAAACGTATTGACAAAAGCATCTATTTCAGATAAAATCTAAAAAAAGCGAAAGGAGCAATGTAATGAACACATCATATACAGCTTATTACAAAAAGCCCGCCGACGAATGGTTCCAGGCTATGCCTTTGGGTTGCGGAAGCCGCGGCGCAATGGTACTCGGGCAATGTGACAAAGAAGATATACTTCTGAACCAGGACACACTCTGGGCAGGACTTCCGGGACACAACACTAAATGCGAAAACAAAAGATTTATAGCACCCGCACGTGAGCTTATAAACGCAGGCAAGTATGCTGAAGCCAGTGAATTTGTTGAGAATTTCATGATAGGCGAACGCATGAACGGATATTCACCGCTGGGACACATCAAAATCAATTTTTCTCATACTGATTATTCGGATTACATCCGCGCCCTTGACCTTTCAAATGCTATCTATACCTGCGATTATATCTGCCAAAACGCAAAATACCACCGCGAGGGATTTGTTTCCCACCCTCACATGACCTTTGCGCAGAAATTCACCTGTGAGGGTGGAAAATTGAATTTCACCGTTACCGTTGACAGTGAAACAATGTCGGACACATGTATTGAAAACGGATACATCAAGCTCAAAGGACGTGCTCCCGTCAGCAATCTCAGCCGCCCCACCGATCCCGTGATCTATGATACTTCCCATGATGCGGACTGTGTGAAATTTCAGGCATGGCTCCATGTGGACACCGACGGCGAAAAAGTATACGGTGAAAAAGAAATAACCGTAAATGGTGCTTCATATGCCGTGCTGTATCTGGTAAGCGACACATCGTACATCGACTGGAAAACAATGCCGCGCAAAGACCCTGCCATTGACTGCGAACGTTTTATGAACCGCGCACGTCTTGATGGCTACGACAAGATGAAGCAAATGCACATCGACGATTACAAAGAGCTTTTTGACCGTGTTGAAATCACTCTCGACAAGGGCACAAACAGCCATCTTCCCACCGATGAACGTCTGGCGAAATTTGCCGAAGACATGAGCGATGCCGAACTTTGCGCTTTATATTACAATTTCGGACGTTATCTGACCATTTGTGCTGAGCGCGAGGATAGTATGCCCGGAAACCTTCAGGGGATCTGGAGCTGGAAGCCCAAGGCTGAATGGGGCTCCGATATGCATCTTAATATAAACCTTCAGATGAACTACTGGCCTGCGGAAAACGCAAACCTTTCCGAGTGCAGAATGTCATTGCTCCGTTGGCTCAAGGGACTTCACGAAAGCGGCAAGCAAACGGCGTACGAGTTGCATGGTTGCCGCGGCTCCTGCGCATATCATATCAGTAATATATGGTGCAAAACCACTCCTGCAACCGGCTGTCCCGAATGGTCCTACTGGCCATTTGGCGAAGCATGGCTGGCAATGGATATTTTCGACCACTACGAATACACAAAAGATATAAAATTCCTTGCCGAGTATTTTGACATTCTCAAGGACAATGCACTGTTCCTGTACGACTGGCTTTACTTTGACGAGGAACTGGGCTGCTTCGTAACCTCCCCTGCAACAACTCCCGAAAACCAGTTCTTCTATGTTGATGAAAACGGCGAGAAAAAGCAGTCTTCGGTTTCCAAGGCAACTACCTGCGATCTTGCAATAACACGCGAAATTTTCTGTGATTTTATAAAGGCAAGCGAAATTCTTGGACGTGATGAAGATTTTGCCGCTTCAGTTGCCGAAAAGCTGGATCTTATATATCCTTATCAGATTGGCGAAAAGGGCGATCTGCTTGAATGGTTCAAGGATTTCGAGCAGCGTGAATTGGGACACCGCCACATGTCACACATGCTGGGGGTTTATCCCGGAAGCTTCATAAACGAATACGATACTCCCGAGTTATTCAAAGCAGTTGAAAAGTCGCTTGAAATACGTCTTGACAACGGAAGCGGTTACACCGGATGGAGCTGTGCGTGGGCGCTTGCTTTCCTTGCAAAATTCCGCAACACCTCACGTGCCTGTGAGTACATTAAGCGTCTCTTCCGCGACTCCACTTCGCCTAACCTTCTGGACCTTCATCCGCCGCACATTTTCCAGATAGACGGTAACTTCGGCGTTACAGCAGCTATCGGAGAAATGCTGGTTCAATCAAACAATGACATTATTGAGCTGTTCCCCTGCATTCCGGACATTATCAAAAACGGTAAATTCAAAGGTCTGCGTGCCAAGGGTGCTGTTACCGTTAACGCCGAATGGCAGAACGGTGAGCTCAAAAGTGCGGAAATTATCCCGGATTTCTATGGCGAATACAGTCTGAGATACAGAGATAAGATTATAACCGTTACTGCCAAAGCCGGAGAAACAGTAAAAGTTTTCTGCTGACAAAAAGCGTAATAAAAAAAGGACACATCGGTGTCCTTTTTTTATTACGTTCAATCATCACAGAATTTCTGCCAGCATTTCTTCAAGAACCTCTTGCGGAATATCGGAAACGGCCACCTTTTCAAATATTCGCTTTGCCTCCTGCTCATTTCTCGAAACATCATTTATGTATTCACTGTCCGTAACGGTGTTGTTCTTAAGCGAATTTATCATAATGGAATAGCATGTTAAATGTGTATCACTCTCCAATTCTATTATATCATTCCTTATAAGCTGATAATTACGGGTGATACAGCTATCCTGTCCATGTGGCAGATTGCGGTTAATAACCTTAGGCTTGGTATCCATCTTAACACCTCTTTCCTTTACAGGATAATTATATACCTTTCTCTGTTTTTTAGCAATTACATCGGTTTTGTACATTCATACGTATAAAAGCCACATATTCAGCGGGAACATTCCGCTCTTTACGACGGTATAATTGCAAAATCTTGTCAAAATCAGAAAAACACATCTCGCTTTCCTGAAAAAAATAAATATATATCCACAAATCGAGCCCAAATAATCAAATATTGTTTTTTTGCCATGTGTATTATTATAATTATTCATTTTTTGCCAACAGAACAGAATAGCGCTCGTTTCACATCGTCAAGCAGTGATAAAATAATATAAATTTTACACAAAAAATGCCGTATGCTATTGACATATTGCCTTTTCAGATGTATAATATCAGCGTAATAAAATGAAAGGATTGCCGGTAAAACCGGCATGAGGTAACAAAATGAAAAAAGCCGATATAGGTATGATTGGTCTTGCCGTAATGGGAGAAAATCTTGTTATGAATATGATGGATAAGGGCTTCACTGTTGCTGTTTTCAACCGTACCGTTGAAGTTGTTGATAAGTTCGTCAACGGACGTGCGAAGGGCATGAACATCATTGGTGCACACACCATTGAAGAGCTTGTTGAAAACCTTGCAAAGCCCCGCAAAATCATGATGATGATAAAAGCCGGCAAGCCTGTTGACGATATGATTGACAGACTTATTCCTCTGCTTGAAGAGGGTGACATAATCATTGACGGCGGCAACTCTCACTTCCCGGATACCATCCGCCGCACAGAATACGTTGAATCCAAGGGTCTGCTTTACATTGGTACCGGTGTTTCAGGCGGTGAAGAAGGCGCTCTCAAAGGCCCCAGCATGATGCCCGGCGGTTCTCCTGCCGCATGGCAGTCCGTAAAGCCGATTTTCCAGTCTATCTGTGCAAAGGTTGAGGACGGCTCTCCCTGTTGCGACTGGGTCGGCGAAGGCGGTGCAGGTCACTTTGTTAAAATGGTACACAACGGTATCGAATACGGTGATATGCAGCTCATCTGCGAAGCATATCAGCTCATGCGCGACTACCTTGGTATGAGCGCAGATGAAATGCACGAAGTTTTCGCGGAATGGAACAAGGCAGAGCTGGACAGCTACCTTATTGAAATCACACGTGACATCCTCGCATACAAGGACACAGACGGTCAGCCTATTGTTGACAAAATTCTCGACACCGCAGGTCAGAAGGGCACCGGTAAATGGACCGGTATTGCAGCTCTTGACGAAGGTGTTCCGCTGACTCTTATCGGCGAAGCAGTTTTCTCACGTTGCCTGTCTGCCATCAAGGAAGAGCGCGTTGCAGCTTCCAAGGTAATCAAGGGACCCACTCCCAAGTTTGAAGGCGACAAAAAGGAATTCATCGAAAACATCCGCAAAGCTCTGTTTGCTTCCAAAATCGTTTCTTACGCTCAGGGCTACACCCTTATGCGTGCAGCAGCAAAGACCTACGGTTGGAACCTCAACTACGGCGGTATTGCTCTTATGTGGCGCGGTGGTTGTATCATCCGCAGTGTATTCCTCGGCAAAATCAAGGATGCATTCACCAAAAATCCCGAGCTTACAAACCTCATGCTTGACCCCTATTTCAACGAAGTTCTCTCCGCTTCTCAGGACGGTTGGAGAAAAGTTTGTGCGGCAGCCCTCATGAACGGTATACCCGTTCCCGCAATGACAACCGCTCTTGGTTACTTTGACGGCTACCGTTGTGAAAAGCTTCCTGCCAACCTGCTCCAGGCTCAGCGCGACTACTTCGGCGCTCACACCTATGAAAGACTTGACGCACCCCGCGGTCAGTTCTTCCACACCAACTGGACCGGTGAGGGCGGAAACACCTCTGCCGGTGTCTACAACGCATAAAGGAGTTTACTATGACAAACGTCATTAAACTGGCAAACACCTCTGCCGGAATCAGCGACCCTGAACTGTATGCGGCTCTGGATGCTTCTTTGGGAAGCAACTATCAGAAGCTCAAAAAAGTACTTATTCTCCCACCGGATTTCACGAGGTTTCATTCCTGTGCAGGAAAGATAACCAAATATTACTACGACAAACTCAAGGATATTTGTGAAATAGACATTCTGCCGGCTTTGGGAACTCATGTTGCCATGACCAGAGAAGAATGCAAAGAAATGTTCGGTGATATTCCTTACGAAAAGTTCATCGTGCACGACTGGAGAAACGACGTAGTAAAAGTGGGCGAAGTGCCTGCGGAATATGTCACCGAGGTTTCCGAAGGTCTTGTTACCAATGCCATTGATGTTGAAGTAAACAAGCTTCTCATGGATCCTTCATATGACCTCATCCTGTCCATCGGTCAGGTAGTACCTCACGAAGTTGTAGGCATGGCGAACCGCAACAAAAATATATTTGTTGGTTGCGGCGGAAGCCAGATGATAAACAACTCCCATATGCTGGGTGCATTCTATGGAATGGAGCGCATTATGGGCAAAGACCACTCCCCCGTCCGCAAGGTATTTGACTATGCCGAAGAACATTTTCTCATGCAGATACCCTTGAAATATGTTCTGACCGTAACAACACAGGACGCAGGCGTTATCAGCATGCACGGTCTTTTCATCGGACGTGAAAGGGTTTATTTTGAAAAAGCTGTAAGGCTTGCTCAGGAAAAGAATCTTACATTCGTTGATAAGCCCTTTAAAAAGGTAGTTGTAATGCTGGACGAGAAGGAATTCAAGAGTACCTGGCTGGGCAACAAAGCAGTTTACCGTACACGCATGGCCATTGCTGACGGCGGTGAGCTTATCGTTCTTGCTCCCGGTGTTGACAAGTTCGGCGAGGACGCAGCAAACGATGCGCTTATCCGCAAGTATGGCTACGTTGGCAGAGAAAACGTTCTCAAGCTTTGCAAAGAAAACGACGACTTGAAAGAAAATCTTTCCGCCGCCGCGCATCTTATCCACGGTTCCTCCGACGGACGCTTCAGCATCACCTACTGCACAGCACATCTTACAGAAGAAGAAGTACGCGGTGCGGCATTCAACTATATGCCATACTCCGAAGCAGTTAAGCTTTATGACCCGAAGGTCCTCAAGGATGGCTACAATACACTTGCAAACGGCGAAGAAATATACTACATCAGCAACCCCGCTCTTGGTCTGTGGGCTGACCGTTCCAAGTTTTAAAAACAAAAAATGCAGTGATTTTCCAATCACTGCATTTTTCTTTTCTAGCCGAGTTCTATCATTTTGTCTATGCATTTTCTTGCATTTTCTATCGTACGGTCATCCATTATTATTTCCGTTCCGCCACCCGTCAGTGCACGGTATATATCGGGAAGAGTTGTAAGTTTCATATCGGGACAAATAAGCTTTTTGGAAAGATAATAAAAATTCTTGTCGGGGCAGGCAAACTGCAAATGCTCGGCGATGCTGATTTCAGTGCCTATAATAAAATTCTTTTTGTCACTCTTCTGTGCGTAATCGATTATACCCACAGTAGAGCCGGCATAATCGGCATGCTTTGTGACATCGGGCGTACACTCAGGATGTACAAGAAGAAGTGCGTCAGGGTACAGCTTTTTGGCTGCAAGTACTTCTTCCTCCGTAACTGAAGAATGAACGGGGCACCCGCCCTGCATAAGCTTTATATTTTTGCCTGGAATATTCTTAGCCACATATGCGCCCAAGTTGCAGTCAGGAATGAAAAGAATGTCGTCATCGGGAAGTGCGCTGATAATTTTCAGGGCGGAAGAGGATGTCACGCACACATCGCATACCGTTTTCAGCTCAGCAGTAGTGTTGATGTAGCAAACCACCTTATATGAGGGGTTGTTTTTTTTGAATTCCAGTATCTCAGCCTTGCTCAACTGCTCTGCCATAGGACAGCCCGCCGACGGATGAGAAAGATAAACGTTTTTTTGCGGAGAAAGAAGCTTTACGCTTTCAGCCATAAAGCGGACACCGCACATTAAAAGGTTTTTATTGGCAACCTTGCTTGCCATTACGCTGAGCTGGAAGGAATCACCTACGAAATCAGCCACTTCGGTAATGGCTTTGTTTTGATAGCTGTGGGCAAGAATACAAAAATCCTTTTCCTTTTTGAGCTTTATAATTTCCTGTTGTAATTTATTTATCATTTTATTCCCTCATTTTGCAAGTTTATGTATTCATTATACCATTTTACATTGGATATGTCAAGTAAAATAAAAGCAATGCTGTCGGAAAGACCGCCGACCGCATTGCTTCTGTTCAATATCTGCAAATATGATATTTATCCATTATTCTTTATATGTACATCAAGCTGGTTAAATGGTATACTTATATTGTTTTTGTCAAACTCAGCCCGAACCTGCTCAATAAGGTCAAAATATACTGTCCAGTAATCAGAATTGTTGCACCAGGTGCGTGATACAATATTCACAGCGCTTTCACCATAGCTATGTACGCGTACAAATGGTGCATTTGTGTCGGTCAGAGCAAGAGGATGCTGTGACACCTTATCAAGTATTATGGATTTTGCTTTTTCCGTATCGGAATCGTATGCTATCTGGAAAGTGATATCAACACGACGCTGGGGCTCACGGGAATAGTTTGTAATGTGACTGTTTAAAAGTGCACCGTTGGGAATGCTTATCTGGCGTCCGTCAACCGAACGGATGAGAGTATGCAAAAGATCCACATCCAGAACAACGCCCTCATCTCCGCCTGCGGCAATATAATCGCCCGTCTTGAAGCGAGGCGCAATAAGAAGAAGCACACCGCCCGCAACGTTATTCAGCGAATCCTTGAGTGCCAGCGCAACAGCGGCAGCAGCAGCAGAAAGTGCAGCAACAGCTCCTGTCGTGGAAACACCTATGGCACTGAGTGCGGAAATAATGACAAGAACATGCAATACCACATTAAGTACTTTTGCGATAAACTTATCCAGTGCTTTGTCAAGCTTTGATTTTTCCAGAGAATCCTTGACAATTTTGAGAATGATACGAATAAGCAAATGACCCACAACAAGTATAAGAAGCATCTTGATAATTGGTGCCAAAAACACCCATATAGCTGCCCAAGAAACAACAATCGGCATAAAAAAACCTCCGTTTATAAATTTGTTATGTATATATTGTAGCACAAAAAAACTGATTTGTAAACCATTACACAAAATATTTTTTTGTAAAAACAAAACACGCTTTTTTGTAAAAATATATAGAAAAATTCATAAAATCATGTTATAATGATACATGTTTTTTATTTTCCACGCAAAGGAGCAAAAAATGTTTAACTCGGAAAACCTCAACATTAATGAAAAGAATCACCTTACAATAGGCAATCACGATGCAGTAGAACTTGCAAAGGAATTCGGAACTCCTCTTTACGTACTGGACGAAAACCTTATGCGCAAAAACTGCCGCGAATATAAAGAGGCAATAGACACCTATTACAACGGAAACGGACTTGTCCTTTTCGCCAGCAAGGCACTGTGTACCATGTACACTGCAAAAGTCGTACAGAGTGAAGGCTTGGGAGCAGATGTCGTATCGGGCGGGGAGCTTTACACCTATCATAAGGCAGAATTCCCCATGGACAAGGTTTTTTTCCACGGCAACAACAAAACCCCGGAAGAAATCGAGCTTGCCTTAAACTACGGTGTAGGTCATATAGTTGTTGACAACATATTCGAGCTGGAGCTTATAAATGACATTGCGGCAAAGCGCGGCATTGTGCAAAAAATACTGTTCCGCATAAAGCCGGGCGTTGATGCTCACACTCATGATTTTGTAAAAACCGGACAAATAGATTCCAAATTCGGTGTTGCATTGGAAAACGGCGAGGCTTTTGAAATACACAAGCATGCCGTCACTTTGAAAAATGTAATGGTAGACGGAATACACTGCCATATCGGTTCTCAGATATTCGATACCGAGCCCTTTGATCGTGCAGCGGAAGTTATGATGGATTTCATCACACTGCTTCATGACAAATTATCTCTTAAAATAAACATTCTAAATCTTGGTGGCGGATTCGGTATAAAATACGTCAGCGGGGACGACCCACTGCCACACGGCGAATATATCAAAAATGCCGCTCTCGCAGTAAAGCGCATTGCAAAAGAAAAGGGACTGCCACTTCCCTATCTGGTATTCGAGCCCGGACGTTCGATAGTAGCAAGTGCAGGCGTCACACTGTACACCGTAGGATGTGTCAAGGACATCAAGGATGTGAGAACATATGTATCGGTTGACGGCGGCATGGCAGATAACCCCAGATATATTCTTTACGGTGCAAAATACACCGCACTCCTTGCCAACAAGGCAGGCGACAAGCCCACCTCACCCGTAACCATAGCGGGAAAATGCTGTGAATCCGGCGATCTTATTCAGGAAAACGTAATGATGCCAAAGGTTAATGTAGGCGACACTCTGGCAGTGCTTGCAACAGGTGCTTACAATTATTCCATGGCAAGCAACTACAACCGTATCCCCCGTCCTCCGATTGTTGCACTTAACGGAAACGAAAAGAAGATTATTGTAAAACGTGAAACCTACGAGGATATAATCAAGAATGACGTTTTGTAATTTCTAATTCCTGCAAACACAAAAAAGAGCAGTATATACTGCTCTTTTTTTATTTTAAATCAACGTATTTCCTGATCCAGATCATCAAACAACTCAGAATCGAAAAAATCCCGTATTCCGATTTCAAGGCCATCACAAATTTTTTTGATAGTAGAAATGGTGGCGCTCTGATTGGGATTGTCTTCTTTTCAAACACTGATGTTTTATATTTTGATCATTCCCATGATAATAGTCGTGCTTGTGATTTATCACAAAATGTTTGATGTTTACTATTTCGGCAGTAAAGGCTGTGTAACAGAAATAATGGTTGGCGGATTAATTGGTGTAATACTGGCATTTCTTATTACGAAATTCTGGTACATTTCAATCCCTGTTGCTATACTGTTTGTAGTTGCGTTAGCAAAAGGCGACTGACTAAAATCTGTTTTCTATCATGTATAACATACAAAAACAACACAGCACCATACATTTTTGTACAGTGCTGTGTTGTTTTTTAATTATCACTGCTTTGCAATAAGTGCTATGGCGTCATGCTTTTCGCCGGTTATCCAGTCCACGTCATCAGTGAGCCAGTCCATTATTTCAAGCTGGCGGGTTTCCCATGCGATAGTAGAAGCTTTTTCTTCCTCGGTCATGTCGTGATCAAATGATTTGACAAGCTCGCAGTAACCGAATATGTAACCATTGGCATTCCATATGGTAAAGTTACTTTCGGGACCCTCTTTCACAGCATCTCCGCGTGCCTCTACAAGCGCATCGTGACGGCGCTTATATTCCTCTGCACAACCTTCCTTAAGCTTTGTGGCAAAAACGCGGTGGCGTATAAGGGATTTATCCTCACGCACAATGCCTATATCGTGATACATAAGAGGCAGTGTGCCGGGAGCAGCAAACAGCTCGGTATCGACCGACACAAGCTTATCGGCAATCAATTTTGCCGATGTATCATCCTTATATTCACCGTAGCAGAACAGAAAATCTTCTATTCCCCACACGGAAAAATTGTTTACACCGTTAAGTTCAAGTTCTTTTTTAGCTTCGTCCCATTTAGCTGTGATGGCACCGATTGCTTTTTCCTTACAACCATTCTTGCATTTTAAAACAAAAGGCATTCTTTGCATTTATCTTTACCTCTTTCAAAAGTAATATTTTTCTTTTAGTATATCAGTTTTTAAGCTATAAGTCAAGATAAAAACAACAATTTTCCCGATACAGCCTCGCATAATATTAAACTTTTTTTAACTTTTGAAAAACCGCTTTACATTTCCTGCAAATTCTGATATAATAAGGTATTGTAATGTAATTAATTTAATTTCAGGGGTGTATTAAAATGGCAAAAAGCATTCAGGATATTCTCAATATTATCGAAGAAAACGACATAAGAATGGTAGACTTCAAGATGGTTGACATCAACGGTCAGTACCGTCACGTTACCATTCCCGCAGAAAACTTTTCTGAAGACACTATGAAAAGCGGTATCGGCTTTGACGCATCCAACTACGGTTATGCCGTTGTTGAAAAGAGCGACATGGTATTCATTCCCGACCCCGACACCGCGGTAATTGATCCCTTCTGTCAGATTCCCACTCTCTCCATGACCGGTAATGCAATGATTATCGACGCAAAGGAAAACCGTCCTCTGGCTCAGTACCCTAGAAACATAGTTCTTGCTGCAGAAAAATACATGCAGGATTCCGGAATTGCAGACACAATGATGATTCTTCCCGAATTTGAGTTCTATCTTTTCGATCAGGTAGGCTGGGAAGTTCAGCCCAACAGCATCGGCGTTTCCATGGATACTCAGCAGTCCTACTGGAACAGCGCTACCGAGGGTCGTGGCTGTGTCGTTGCAAAGCAGAAGGCTTACCACATTGCAAAGCCATTTGACGCAGCTTACGAGTGCCGCAGCGAAATGTGCATGCACATGAAGGATGCAGGTATCGAAATCAACTATCATCATCCCGAGGTTGCCGCTTCCGGACAGTTTGAAATTGAGCCTCAGCTGGGTCAGATGTCCAAAATGGCAGACGCAACCATGATGATTAAGTATATCATCCACAATACCGCTATGCAGTACGGCAAAACCGCAACCTTTATGCCCAAGCCGATTTATGGCGAAGCGGGAAGCGGAATGCACGTTCATATGCTTCTCATGAAAGACGGTAAGCCCGTTTTCTCGGATGACAACGGTTATGCACGTCTTAGCGAAACCGCGCACTACTTCATGGGCGGACTTCTGAAGCACATTGCTTCTCTTTGCGCTCTCACCAACCCCAGCACCAACTCCTTCAAGAGACTTGTTCCCGGCTTCGAAGCGCCCGTTACCGTTGGTTATGCAACTTCCAACAGAAGTGCGGTAATACGTATTCCCGCATACGCAAAGAGCCCCGAGAAGCGCCGTTTCGAGCTTCGTAACCCAGATGCCACCTGCAATCCTTACTTCTGTTATGCAGCTATTCTTATGGCAGGACTTGATGGTGTTAAAAACAAGATTGACCCTCATGCAAACGGTTGGGGCCCTTACGATGTTAACCTTTACCACCTCAGTGATGAAGAAAAAGCAAAGCTTCACCATCTGCCCACATCTCTTGATCAGGCACTGGATGCACTGGAGGCGGATAACGATTATCTCACCGCAGGCGGTGTGTTCCCCAAGGAGCTTCTTGACAATTTCATCAAGGCTAAGCGCGAGGAGTGCCGTCAGCTCGCCGCTATTCCCCACCCTGCAGAATTCGATAAATACTATAATCTTTAATTTATTATTAAAGGGCAGGTTTAAACCTGCCCTTTAAGTTATGGTGTATAATGAGAGTTTTTGATTTCGACAACACAATTTACGACGGAGAAAGCGTTATTGATTTTTATATTTTCAGCATTAAGTATAATCCGCGTGTTATAAAATATGCTTTCATTGTGTTTTACAATGCGCTGAAGTACAAGCTTGGTAAAACCACCATGGAAAGTCTGGAAAAGGTGATCTCGCGTTATGCCGAGGGTTATCTCACATCACTCCCGGACATAAATTCCATTGTAAAGGCCTTCTGGGATAAAAACATGAAAAAAATCAAGCCCTGGTACAAGCCGCAAAGTGACGATGTCATTCTCACGGCATCATTTAATGTGACGATGGACGAAGCTTTCAGACGTCTGGGACTTGAAAAGTCTGTATGCTCGGTGTTTGATATGGACACCATGAAAACGGTATACCTCAATTTCAGCGATAACAAGCCCGCCAGATTCCGACAGCTTTTCGGGGAAAACGTCTTTCCGGACGAGTTTTATACCGACAGTGAATTTGACACTCCCATGATAGACATTTCAAAAAGTGCTTATGTAGTAAAGAAAAACAAAATAACAAGAATAAAATAACAGATTACGTATGCCGAGTGTTCTCAGGAACACCCGGCATATGATTTGTATAGTTCAAAAAAACTGTTAAAACCTTCGACTGATTTGGGGTCGGGCAACAAAACTGTTTTTTCAATGTTTCCAAAAACTTTTGCATCAAGCCAATCTCCAAGTGAGTGATTTTCACTTTTTATCATATAGGCAGCGAGCAAAGCCATACCCCAGGCACCGCCTTCTCCCGATGTTCCAGAAACAGAGACAGCGGTATTGAGTGCGTTGGCAAGAATTTGCTGAGCTACTCCTTTAACTTTAAAGAGTCCGCCATGAGCATTGAAGCAATCTGCAGAAATATTTTCATTTTCAACAAGTATATCCATACCTATTTTTAACACTGCAACCGTAGCATATAGCTGTGAACGGAAGAAGTTTGCCAAATTCATTTTGCTCTGAGGCATACGTAAATACATGGGAAATCCGTTTTTTATGCCGGCAACAGGTTCACTTGCAAGGAAATTGTATGATATTACCCCACCGCAGTCAGAATCTCCCGATAACGTATTTTCATACAGCAGTTTATAAATTTTTGATTTATCAATTTCCGCACCAATCATCAGTGCAAACTCTCCAAATATTTTCACCCATACATCAATCTCGGAACAGCCGTTGTTGCTATGCACCATTGCAACGGGAAACGCATCGGGCGTTGTTACAACATCAATTTTCTCGTACTTGCCTTTTAGCTGTTTTTCCAATACAAGCATTGAAAATACAGATGTCCCGGCGGAAATATTACCGGTTTTGGGTTTTACACTGTTGGTTGCAACCATACCCGTTCCGGCATCGCCTTCGGGAGGGCAAACCGGTATACCGGCTGATAATTTTCCGGAAATATCGAGGAAATCTGCTCCGGATTGTATCAGCATTGCGCCTGCTTCGCCACAAACCTTCACTTTGGGAAGAATATCGCGTATATTCCATGTCAAATCGTACTTGCTTATTAAACGTTCAAATTTATCAAGCATTTCCGGATTATACTCATTGCCGAGAATCGGAAACATTCCCGAAGCTTCGCAAACGCCTACTTCCCATCTGCCGGTCAGCAAATAGTGAATATATCCCGACAACGTGGTAATATGTGCAATTCGATTTACATGCTCTTCTCCATTTAAAATTGCCTGATACAGATGAGCGATACTCCAACGCTGCGGAATATTAAAATTGAATAAATCTGTAAGTTCTGACGCCGCCTTTTCTGTTGTTGTATTTCTCCATGTTCTGAAAGGAACAAGAAGCTTATCTTCATCATCAAACGCAAGATAACCATGCATCATTCCCGAAATACCTATACCACCCATCTTTGTCAGGTTGATATTATATTTCTCCAGAACATCTTTGCACAAAGAAGCATAGCTCTCTTTTGTCCCTTTAAAAATTTCATCTATGGAATACGTCCAATAACCGTTTTCAAACTTGTTTTCCCACTCATAACAGCCACTGGCTATCGGCATATAACTGTCATCAATCAAACAGGATTTTATTCTGGTCGATCCAAGCTCTATACCAAGAAATGTATATCCTTGTGCTATTTTTTCCTTGATCATATATTACAATCCTTTAATTATATAATTTCAAGTTCATCTGTCGAAGGAAATTTGGGGAAATTTTTACATATGCTATCCTGATACCAGAATGCCACAGATGATATATCATCCTGCAAAGGAAGGAAGCGCGGTCCGTTTCTCCAACCCAATGCCTGTATGGTTACTTTTATATCTTTTTTGAAGTAGATAGGGTCAGTTATATGCCATCTGTAAAGAGAAAATCTCTGCTGAGAGCTGTAAAGGCCGTCAGGTCTTATTATTTTTGAAAGACCGGAGTAAGGCGTACAGAATTCTTGATATTTTCCGCCGATATCGAAATTCCACGACCCACAGAAATAATCCTCAGTGCCGGTTCCGCAGATAGTCGGGTATTCTTTGTCGCCGTCAAGGTAGAATTTTATTTCACCTTCACCCCACCAACCGGTATTGTTTACGCCCCAGAACATATATGTTCCTACGTAATGGCCGTTTCCTTCAACATTGTCAAGAATTGTATAACATTCTTTATACGGCAAAGGATTTGTTCTTCTGAATTGAGCATGAAAATAGCCGTGTCCTTCGGGAATATTTCCTACAAGATAATCAATCTGGTAATAAGCCACAGCATCTTCAAAATTAAGATTTTCAAGTGTTATTCTGCATTTTTTGTAAAAAGGCATATCCCAGTAACAATTAAAAGCTCTTTTGGGATTTACACATACCGGCAAGGATGTAAGCTGTGCATAATTCTGGTATTCTGCAGAAGCAAAAAAATCCCCAAGCGGTACTTCCACAGATGGAGTGTCGCTTCCGTCCCAGTACATTCTGATAATAAGCATTCTGTTTTTTGGGCAACTGTCGGTAATCCATATGTGCTTTATAATGCCGGAGCCATCTATATTTGCCAACTCAACTGTTTTACCTGCGGGTACTACAACAGAGGGAGATATTTTCCATCCTTTCCCCAGATCTTTTGCATAACGCTCTGCTGTTCCATGTTCTGCCATTCCGCCTTTGCCTTTTTCACCGGTAAAGTTTTCGGCAGAAATTGACCTTGTTTCAAAGTTTTGCATTTTTGATAAACACATCATTTTAGTATTCCTCCTTGAAATTATACTGTGATTATAGTATAATATAGCATAGTCACCAATAAAATTAAATAGCATTTCGTGTCAATAAATTTATCATTTATTGACGTGATGTTGTTCAGAAGGAGTCAAATATATGAATAAAAACGAATTTTCTCCATATATAAGAGTTGCGGTGCACTCTACCATTATTGCCCCATTTACTATAAACGACAGGGTGATATTTGATTACGAGATAATTCTGGTAGCTGACGGTAAGTGTAAAATTACCGTAGATAATATAGAATATCTGTGCAAAAAAATGATGTTGTATTTTTGAGACCCGGTATTCGCCATAAATTTGAGTGTGTTGATAACATTGATTTCGTGCAGCCTCATATTCATTTTGACGTATCATACAGTGATATGAGTGACAAAAGATTCGTATCCTTTAAGTCAAAAGAAAAAATGTCAGATGAAGAACTTTTGCTGATTCAAAAAGATGTTTTCGAAGATATACCTATTCCAAATGTATTTACGCCGTTTGACCACAGTAATTTTCAAAATATTTTTTTTGAAATCATTGAGATTTTTGAAAAGAAGGATTACAATTATGAGTTATTATACAAAGCCAAAATGCTGGAGCTTCTTAACTGCATTTTGGCACAGTTTGACCACAATTCAACAAACAAATATAACACAACCGACAATCCTGTTGTAATGGTTAAAAACTATATAGACAGCAACTACGCATCTGTTATAACATTAAATTCTCTTTCAAAGCAGTTTTATATTAATAAATACACTTTGCTGAGGGGGTTTAAGTCTAAGTACGGAAAAAGCATTATTTCATATTATCATGACAAGAGAATTGAATATATTAAAAAAACTTTAAAGACAACCAAGGTTACGATATCCGCTTTATCCGAGCATCTGAATTTTTCAAGCATTTATTCCTTTAGCAGGTTTTTTAAAAAATACACAGGATGTTCTCCGACAGATTGGCGGAATAATCATTTTGTTAATTGAAGTATATCCTCGCCCGCTATAGCCGAAAAGATGTGTATCATTTCCGGCGATTTTAAGCTATAGCCGAAAAGAGCCGAACTCATGTCGGTTTCGAGGACGATTTTCGCCCCTTTCGGCGTTATTTTTTCTTGTAATATGTATATATAACTGCGCAAAAATGCCTTGAAAGAAACAAAAATCGTTCCTTGAAACTTCCCTCGAACCGAGGAAAGATAATTTTCGAGCAGAAATGCATTCTGCGCACAAAGATGTATTTATGCCGGAAAGAAATTTTCTCGGCGGCATTAGTTCGACTCTTTTCGGCTATTACAATCCTTATACGACAAAAACCCGAGACAAAAAATTTTGTCTCGGGTTTAAAACTATTTTCAAAAACGGTGTTATTATTTTTTCGTTTACTGTTCTTTAATTTTTATGAGCAGGTCGGCATAAGGGAGTTTATCGATGTAGTCACAGAAAACGTGCCATTCGTCCAGCTTGTGCAAGCGGCGGGAATAATAAATATTTATGAGATTTTCATAGTTAAGCGTACAGGTACGCATCTGGTTATAGCTGGAGGGAAGAAGCTGAATAAGGTCGTACCAATCCGCCTTGTCCTTGGTTTCCAAGTAACGTTGACGTACCTGTTCCATTTCTCCTACATAATTCTCAAATATTTTAAGAGAGTTTTCAGTCAGCTTATCACATGAAAAATCGCTCAGTTCAAAGGGCTTTGAATGAATTTTATGCATTGTGCTTGTGGAATTGGCAACAGTGGCAACCTTATATGTATCATACTCTTTCCACCAGTAAAGAGGCGCGGTGATGTCCATGCTCACAAAAATCTGGCGCAAGAATTTTCGATGGTCGGCACTGCCCGCATGGCACAGCTTTGTTGCAAGCTTGATGTCGTTTTCACCCAGTACATAGTTACCCTTGTCGTCATAATAACTATCCATTCTGTCCCAGCTGTTCATGGGATTGCGAGCTCCGCGAATGGCGTTCTCAAGGTTCATTACAGAGATTCTTTCGATTTTTAACATAACATCACCCCGTTTATAATAATTATCAGTTTCTTTCTTTTATGAATTCGGCAATAAATTCAGCCTGTTTTTCCTCTACTTCGGGGAAATAATGAACGTGGTCTCTTACCGCTTTTGTGCCGAATTCCTTGGTAAAGCCGTAAAGATCAATAACTAATATGCCGTTTTCGCCCATAACCTTGTGTGCCGTACTATTATACTTTTCTATATCGTTGGGACGGCGGACAAAATCGACATTTGAAATAATATGTTGCGAGGAATTGTGTATTTCGTCGTACACGGGAGTCGAATTGACGAAATATACGGTTTTGCATGAGGCTTTAAGAATCGCACAAATTCTTCTTAGATTCATTTCATATTCATCAATTTCAACCTGTATTTTTTCTGTCATCCAGTTGTATTTAATATCATGAAGACCGCAGTTAAAAACAGCAATATCAAAATTCAGTCTTTCGTGCAGACTTTCGTCCTTGAGGTACGACAGCAACATACGGCTGTCTCCGCAGTTTGCTCCCACGGGATAGTTAAGATTCTTTGCCGCTTCCTCTTCGCCGTCTTTAGCGAAAATTTCGTAATCATTGCCAAGATATTTATCAAGTGTTTTACGATAACCGATAGATATACTATCGCCTAACGAAAGAAGTCTTTTCATTTTATTTATCCTTAAATATAATATCTTTAATAACCTCTCCTGCGCATATAAAGCCTGCAACGGGCGGCACGAAAGACATACTGCCCACAACCTTATTCCCGTCGGTGATTCCAGAGGGTTTGACAGGCTCGTGCGGAGAATATACAACCTTAAGACTGTCTATCCCGCGCTTTTTCAGTTCACGCCTCATAACCCGTGCTAACGGGCAGTAGGAAGTTTTTTTAATATCGGCAACTTCAAAGCCGGTTGCATCCAGCTTATTTGCCGTTCCCATACAGCTTATAACGGGAATACCGAGCTTTTTGCATTGCTCGATTATAATCAGCTTTGCACTTACCATATCAATGGCATCCACCACATAATCCACATCAGAAAAATCAAACTGTTCCTCGGAGGTATAGAAAAACGGGTATTTTTCTACAATGCAATTTGGATTTATGTCTTTCAAGCGGGCATAAGCCGCATCGGTTTTAAGCATACCGACAGTGGAGTGAGTTGCGATAAGCTGACGGTTTATGTTTGTAATATTTACAGTATCGCCGTCAATTATACTCAGTTTTCCCACGCCTCCGCGGCAAAGCGCTTCAATTACAGAAGCACCCACGCCGCCAATTCCGAAGACGGCGACGTGGATACCATTCAGCTTTTCGAGTGCTTCACTGCCTGTAAGCAGGGAAATGCGGGAAAATTGTTCATTCATCTTTCGATGTACTGTTCTCTGTCGGGACCTACACCAATCATTGATACCTTGCATCCTATAAGCTTTTCAACAGTCAGAATGTAGTTCTGAGCAGCCTTGGGAAGTTCTTCGAATTTACGGCATGCCGTAACATCCTCATCCCAACCCTCAAGCTCGGTATAGATAGGCTTGCAATCCGCCAGTTCATCAATGGTAGCGGGGAAATCGGTAATGATTTCGCCGTTCTTTTCATAGCTGTTGCACACCTTGAGTGTTCCGACACCGGTGAGAGTGTCCAGCTTATTTATGCAGATATCGGTAAGACCGTTGAGTCTCACTGCAAGACGGAGAATAAGAAGGTCAAGCCATCCGCAACGGCGGGGACGTCCGGTTGTAGTTCCGAACTCATGACCAAGTTCTCTTATCTTATCGCCGGTAGCATCAAACAGCTCTGTGGGGAAAGGTCCTTTACCCACACGTGTTGTATATGCCTTGGCAACGCCGAAGCAGGTATCTATAAGAGTGGGACCGATGCCGCAGCCTACGCACACACCACCGGATGTAGGGTGAGATGATGTGACATAGGGATAGCTTCCCATGTCAATATCGAGAAGAGCACCCTGTGCGCCCTCAAAAAGTACCTGTTTGTTTTCTTTGATTGCGTTATAGGTAAGAACAGAAACATCCGCAACAAAGGGACGGAGCTGCTCAGCGTATTCGCTGTATTCCTGTGCAATTTTTTCTGCACAGAAGGCTTCACCGCCGTATACCTTTTCTATTATGGCGTTTTTAATTTTAAGAACGCCCTTGAGCTTTTCGGTAAGCGTTTCTTTATCAAGAAGATCGCATATTCTCAAGCCGCTTCTTTCCACCTTATCGGTATAGCAGGGGCCGATACCGCGTTTTGTGGTACCTATATCCTCTTTGCCGCGTGCTTTTTCCTGCAGCTCGTCCAGTGCAAGATGATACGGCATGATAACATGCGCGCGTTTATCAATGCGCAGATTTTCAACGGTGACACCCTGAGCCTTGAGCTGTGCAATTTCTTCAAGAAGTGCCTTGGGGTCGATAACCACACCGTTTGCAATGTAGCACATTGTGTTTTTGTAAAGTATACCGGAAGGAACAAGGTGAAGCTTATAAACATTACCGCCTCTTACAACGGTATGGCCTGCGTTGTTACCGCCCTGTGTTCTTACAACAACATCAGCGCGCTCTGCCATTATGTCTATTATTTTGCCTTTTCCTTCGTCGCCCCACTGGGAGCCTGTGATGATAGAAACCATAAATATATACCTTCTTTACATCTGAATTTTCTTAACATTACTATTATACAATATAATTCGACAAAAGTAAATACCAAAATTAAAAATTTACAACATTACAAGTCATCTGTTTTTGCAAAAACCGAACGTAAAATATCACTCGGAGAAATTACCGCCGCTCACACGGTCATATGACAGTATTTTAAGCACCTTTGTTCCCTCGGAAGCTATAACGGGGGAATACACGGGGCAGGCATCCATCTGTGAAAGTATCGCCTGGTAAAAGCTGTCGTCAATTCCAACTTCCCGGGCAATAACACACGGCAGATAGTAGGATGAAACAAGCGGAAGCTCGTTAAAATCAATACCCGCATTATTCCAGATAAGATATTTCTGCTTGTAAAGCCCCTCGCAGTTTTCATCGCTTATGCCCAAGCGCTTGTACAGATTTTCAGCATCCGAGAAGAAAGGATAATGGTCGCCCACATAAAGAACCACCGTAGGTTCATCAAGCTGTTTTATGCCTTCTATGAAGTTGTACAAGGCTTGCGTACTGTTTTTTATTCCTTCAAAGTAGTTTGCTTCTTCCTGTGCACCGTCTCCGTACGGCATATGATTCTGCATGGTAGTTATATGGATATAATCCGCACTGTCAGTATATTCCATACGTGTCAACGCATCATTAAATACGGATTCGTCACTCACAAAATTGTGATAATACCCTACACTTTCTATTCCCTCGCTCTTTTCCATACGCAAAAGCTCGGGAGTAAGGTAAACCGACATATCCTCTTCAAAAACCAGGGCATCAAATCCAAAACCGCTGTAATAGTCAATACGTTCGTAAAAATCAGCGCTGAAAGGATGCATATATGCCGTGGAATAACCGTTATCACGGTAAAGCGACGGAATGCTGGCATATTCTTCGCCCTTATCAAAAAGGGAAAGCGGAACACTGGGATTCCCCTGCGCTTCCATAGGCAGTCCAAACAAAAGCTCAAACTCACTCTTTACCGTTCCGCCGCCAAAAGTAGGAACAACGCACATACCCGACATACTTTCGGAAAGCAATTCATCAAACACATCGTATGTACCCTCCGGAATCGTTTCGGTAACCGAATATGTGCTGAGAAAATCACGAAAATCGGCAAACGACTCGCTCATGATCGTAATGACATTGATTTTCGGCGTGCCAACATCCTTTTCATTTTCCGCGCCATTGTCCTGTATAATGGCTTCAACAACCTCTTCGCTGTACTCCTGAGGACGGGAGGGCTTGGAATTTATCATCTGATTGACGTTGACCGCCAGATTGGCAGTAAGAAGGTTTTGGGCGAATCTTTCGTTATCCTGAAAAGTATTTTTGGTATAATCGCAATCAACGCCCGATGCCGTGCAGATAACACCGAAGCAGGGTGTTATTATCATTACACTCATTACAAGAATCACACCCAAAAATGCCGCAATCCTTACGGGTTTAGTAAGCGGCATCTTTTGATCGAAGTACCACATTGCAACAATATACAACGCCAAAAAAAGCCCTATCGCCACAAGCATGCCGTTGAACTTAAGGTCAGCAAAAAGCGCCACATCCGATATGTTTTGGGTCAGTGCAAGATCAGAGAGCAAAAAATGTGATCCGCTTATATTGAATTTATAGTATTCGATACCGGAAAACGTAAAGAAAACTATTGAACAGATAAGTGCACCCAGCCACAGCTTTTTCAGCAGCATTGACAGAGAAACAAAAATCATTCCTATGAGAAATATATCAAATATAAACACACCGGGGTTATGTACAACAAATGACCAAGCACCGGAAAAACTCTGTATATGACCCATTTCAATGACAAATGCAAGAAGTACAGGAAAAAGCACTCCGATTATGACATCAGCCCACAGCGGAAGTTGTATTCTCTTTATCTTTATCGTTTTCACCGTCCTTTCACAATGCTTATTTATTATATCAAAAATAGTAACAAATGTCAACAATAAATTGTCCGCAAGCAATATTGACAAAACTCGAAAAAAGTGATATATTAAACTCATAACACAAAAAGGAGCACGAAATGAAACAAAAAGTAATTTTATTTGCCGCATGTTTGTGTGTATTTCTCTCATCCGGCGTTTTTGCCGGAGAGGACTACATGAAATATTTCTGGGCGTACACCTCTGCCATGTCGGGCGGAAATCCATCTGAAATATGTGCCTCGGTTGATGCTTTGGATGCTGCATTGCCGGATCCGTCAAACGCAGACGAATACAATAAGCTCATCTGGGCAGTTCAGACTGCCGCCTCAGAATACGAAAAAGCCGGCAACTACGACAAGGCACTTTATTACTATCAAAAATTTGTTGACTATGCCGCATGGCTTCAGGAAAACGACGGTCAAAATCATGCCGAAAACATCAAGCTTTCAAAAGCGGTGATAAACCATCTCACATTACAGCCGGAAATATATATTGCAACCAAAAACCCTGCAGATGCAGTTTATTACGGCACGAAAAACGAGCCGCATTACGGTGTTTTCAATGGTACCTGTGACGGCTTTAATCCGGAAAGTGAAAATGCACATTTATTGTATGTACGCTTTTTTGACGAAACTGTTGAATCATTCTTCTACATGCTTCCCGACACCCCGTCATATCTGTTGGTAGCATGGAATGTTCCCAACGAAAACAAGGCTGACCTTGACCGCATAAACAGCGGCACAAGTGATGAATATATAATCGAAAACCTTAAATACATAAACACGCTCCCCCACAAGGTGCTCATACGCTTCGGCGCTGAAATAAACTGCTGGGATATGCCTGCCGACAAGGCACAGCGTGATGAGTACATCCAAAGCTTCAAATCGGCTTTCATACGCATTTCAAAGCTGGCAAAGAAATATGCACCTGATGCGGCGATGGTTTATTCTCCCAACGACGTTTCAAACATGTATGTTACCGCAGAGGATTTTTATCCGGGAGATGAATATGTCGACTGGGTTGGAATGTCCACCTATTCGGTGTTGGACTCCAATGCCTCAAATCTACCCGCTGACAGAGTAGATGCATACTATTTCAGAGGGCTTTACGATAATCCTATTGTAAAAATAAGAAGTATTGTCAATTCTTTCGGTGACCGCAAGCCCATACTTATCAGTGAATGCGGTTTTGCTTATTCAAGCGAAGACGGTCAGACACACGAGCATGCCATGCGCAAGATGAAGGAATTTTATACTTACGTCAACATGGTTTATCCGCAGATCAAGGGTATTCTTTATTTCAATGCAGATTACGAACGTAAGTTTAAATTGGACAACACACCCGATGTGTCAGAGGTTTACCGCGAAAGCTTAAAATCGAATATCGGAATCCAAGCAATGCTCAGCAACACCTCCGAAGGATATGCGCGTTTTTCATCATTTGAGGGCAAAAAACAACCCATCGAGCTGTACGCTTATGCAATGTACCCCTCGGATAAAGCGATTTCCGTAAGCTACACTTTGGACGGACAGCCTCTTCAAAGTCAACCCGAGATCCCATATAAAGCTACAATGGATACCGGTTTGCTCAACGATGGAAAGCATGTTCTTACGTTGACCGTAACCTGCGGTGATTTTGTAAAAACACGCGACTATATCTTTTACACAGAGGGCGACACACTGACGCAAACAGCCCCCGAGCCTCTCCCGTTCCCCGACGTAACACAGAATGACTGGTTTTACAACGACATTAAAATTGCTTACAGAAACAAGCTTATCAACGGTAAAAACGGAATTTATGCCCCCTACGAAAAAATGACCTATGCCGAAGCCGTAAAGCTTGCCGCCTGCATGCATCAGCTTTATCATGAAAAAGCCGTGACACTTACTAACGGACATAACAACTGGTATGACAGCTACGACGAATACGCTGTAAAAAACAGTATTGTTCCTCAAAGCATCTCAGGTAAAGCAGACGTATTCATAAACCGAAAGGCATTTGTGAGTATTTTCCACGAAGCATTGCCCTGCGAGGAATACATAGAGATAAACAACGTTGAAAGCAACGATATTCCGGATGTACAATACAACGCGGATGACTTTGAATGCCTGTGTATATATGATTTTTACCGTGCGGGAATTCTCACCGGCTCTGACGGCGGATATTTCCACCCGGACGACAGCATTCTGCGTTGCGAGGTTGCCGCAATACTTACAAGAATGTTCGAAAGAACTGCAAGAAAAAAGATTGGTTAAATATAAAAATCACCTGTTTTCATTGAGAAAACAGGTGATTTTTATACTTTATCTCATTTCATCAATATGTCGCTCCACAGACGGTTCATATACTCAATGGTCTCATTGGGGAGGTGTCTGAGGGATTGAGTGTTTGCGGCAACATCCTCGGAGGGATAGGTTATTTCATCCTCGAAGAGAGAATACTCGGGGTTTTCAACGACGGTTTTATTGGGAGATGCGTAATAAATATATTCCGCATTTGCCAATGCCACATCACTTTCGAGCAGGAAATTGATGTATTTTTCCGCGTTTTCCTTATTACGTGCGTTGGTCAGAACACAAGCGGAATCCACAAATCTGTTGGTTCCCTCCTTGGGATAAACAATAGCAAGATCGGGGTTGTTTTCGGACATGGTGAAATAGTCTCCGGCATAGTAGGGTGCCAGAACTGCCTCACCCGTTTCCATCTTATTGAACACTTCATCCATTACATACATCTGAAGAACAGGCTTCTGCTCGGCAAGCTTTATAGCTGCCGCGTCCCAGTCCGCCTTATCGGTGGTATTCAAATCCTGACCTAAAAGGAACTGTGCGATAGCAAAAGCATCACGGGGATTTTTAAAGTTGAGAATCTTGCCTGCGTACTTTTCATCCCACAGTATTTCCCAGCTGTCGGGAGTTTCGGTAACATACTTGGTATTGTAGATAAGTCCCACCATACCTACGTTGTAGGGTACGGAGTACTCATTGTTGGGATCAAAGGGAAGATTTTTGTATTCATCGGAAATATTAACGTAGTTGGGGATATTATCGAAATTAAGCTTTTGAACAAGGCCCTCTGCAATAAGACGCTCTATCATATAATCCGACGGAATAACAACGTCGTACTGTGCTCCGCCACCTTTTATCTTGGCGTACATATCTTCGTTGGAGGTGAAGTTGTCGTATACAACCTTGATTCCGGTTCGTTTGGTAAACTCTTCATTTACGTCCATGGAACCGTCAAGACCTGTGGAAATATACTCGCCCCAGTTAAAAACATATACGGTAGGCTGATCTGAACCGCAGGAAGAGAAAATGGGAATAACAAGAAGCACAAGCAATAAAACAGCTATTTTTTTCATTTTTTTGAACCTTTCACATTATCAATTTAGAATTTTTTGTTTTCACGCTCGCGTTTTTCACTGCGTGACTGAAGTAAATTTATGACCACAAGCAATACCAGCACCACTACAAATATAATGGTGGAAAGTGCGTTTATAGACGGACGCACACGCTTCTTAGTCATTGAATAAATAAGTATTGGAAGCGTCTGGAAGTTACTTCCGTTTACAAAATAGCTTATGACAAAATCATCCAGTGAAAGAGTAAACGCCATCATCATACCGGTAAGAACACCGGGTGCGATAAAGGGAAACACAACTTTGGTGAATGCCTGAAGAGGTGTACAGCCCAAATCAAGCGCCGCTTCTGTCAGCTTGGGATCCATCTGACGAAGCTTGGGAAGTATAGAAAGCACAACATACGGTAAATTGAATGTAATATGTGCTACAAGAAGGCTTCCGAAGCCCAGCATTCCGTTTCCTGCCACCATTCTTCCGACAAATACAAAAAGCAGCATCATGGAAATACCGGTAACAATATCTGGGTTCATCATGGGAATGTTGGTAAGCATCATGGTAGAACCTTTAAGCCATCCGTTTCTCATACTGTTTATGCCAACCGCCGCCGCAGTTCCCAGAATTGTGGAGATTATGGAAGAAAGAACTGCAAGTATAAGTGTGTTTTTAAGTGCTGAAAGCACCTCGTCGTTGTCGAAAAGCTCTGCATACCAACGGAAGGAAAAGCCTTCCATAAGGCCGGTACTGTTTATACCGTTGAAGGAAAATACCGCCATAACAATTATTGGGGCGTACAGGAACAAAAATACTATTATCATGTATATACGGGAGAATGTTTTCATACGATAATACCTCCCCCGCCATCATCATCGGAAAACCGATTCATTATTGCCATACAGATAAATATAAGCACCATAAGGACAAGCGAAATTGCCGCACCAACATTATAGTTTGTTTCGGTCAGGAAGGTGCGTTCAATAACGTCTCCGATAAGCTCATTGGTTCCGCCGCCAAGCTTCTGTGAAATATAGAATGTACTCACCGAAGGTACGAACACCATGGTTATACCCGACACAACGCCTCCCATGCTTAAGGGAAGTATTACCTTTGCAAACACTTTGAATCGGTTACAGCCAAGATCCTGTGCCGCCTCGATAAGACTGTTATCCATTTTGGACATTACGGAATAAATGGGAAGTATCATATACGGCAAAAAGTTATACACCATACCAAGTATGACCGCAAAAGGTGTGTTTATCATATGGATAACGGGAATTCCCAGCTTTGTAAGGGCTGTGTTGATTATTCCCGTATCCTCCAGCAGCTTCATAAGCGCATACGTGCGGAGAATAAAATTCATCCACATCGGAAGCATAAGAAGCGTAATAATGACATTCTGTCGGTTTTCTGCCTTCTGTGATATAAAATACGCCAGAGGGTATGCTATCACAAGACATATAACAGTAGCCACAACACCATACCACATAGAACGCCAAAAAATCTTGATAAAATCCAGTCGTATGAATGTGCCGGTTTGGATTACATTAGTAACCTCACCCTCCATACCGACAAGAGTTTTGACATTATTAAGCGTAAAATGCCCTGAGGGATCGGTAAAAGCATAATAAACTACAAAAATCAACGGAATAAGCGTAAAAAGCACCATCCACAAAAGATACGGAGATGAGATGCCGAAAGCACGGGCATCCTGCTTGCGGCGACGCTTTTTCTCAACCGGCGAAGCCTTTACCGCAGGTTCAAACTTTTTCACTTTCCGTTTCACCTCCGTTTTCATCGAAGGAATTTTTCAAAACGGAATATTCCGATTTTTTCATGATATGTATATCTTCGGGAGTTATCTCCATACCGATAACCGATTCGGGTTCTGCGGCTTTTGTGGAATGAATCATCCACTTCACACCCGAAACATTAACTATCATTTCGTAATGAACACCTTTGAATGTGGTGGTCTCCACAACGCCTGTCATGATATTATCACTTTTTTCTCTGATTTTAATATCCTCCGGGCGAACAACCACGTCAACCGGCTCATTGGGCTCAAAGCCGCTGTCAACGCACTCGTACTCTCTGCCCATGAAGGACACACATCTGTCCTTTATCATGATACCGTCAACTATATTGCTCTCACCTATGAAGCGGGCAACAAAGGCGTTTTTGGGCTCATTATATATATCCTGAGGCGAACCTATCTGCTGAATTGTTCCCTTATCCATTACCACAACGGTGTCCGACATTGTCAAAGCCTCTTCCTGGTCGTGGGTTACGTATACAAAGGTAATATTCAGCTGTTGCTGCATCTTTTTAAGTTCAATCTGCATTTCCTTGCGCAGTTTAAGGTCAAGAGCTCCCAAGGGCTCATCCAGAAGCAATACACGCGGATAATTCACAACCGCACGCGCTATGGCAACACGCTGTTGCTGACCGCCCGAAAGCTGTGTGATTTTACGCTTCTGATAACCTGCAAGATCCACAAAATCAAGCGCAGAAAAAACCCTGCTGGATATTTCTTCTTTCGGGATTTTATTAATGCGCAGACCGAATGCGATATTATCATATACATTCAAGTTCGGGAAAAGCGCATAACGCTGAAAAACAGTATTCACCTGACGTTTATACGCAGGTAAATCATTGATTTTCGCTCCGTCAAAATAAACATCGCCTTCATCCGGCTCGGCAAAACCGCCTATTATACGAAGTGTAGTGGTTTTTCCGCAGCCCGAAGGACCAAGCAGAGTCACAAATTCCTTATCTTTAATATCGAGATTGATGCCTTTCAATACAGGTTCACCATCATAATTGACAACTATATTTTTAAGCTCAATTATGTTGCGAGTTTCGGACATCTATCTACCCCCAATCCGTTCATTTAAAATTACTGTAAAACACAGTCTTGCAAAGGACATATTTTACGTGATATATAATAGATTATTTTTCACTAAAAGTCAATAGTTTTATAAAAAATTAAATATAATTTTTATTTTATTTCCGCAAAGCACGGCAGCGGTAAATATATCATAATTGCACTCGTTCACAAAAACGCATACATTCGTTGTGAATTGGAATATTAATTAACAACAGCGTTTTCACGACTTTGCATATCTTTTGTTACAATTATTCATTTTTTACACGTTTTTTACCCTAAAATCGCTTTTTTGGAGGCAAAAATGTGAATTTTTGAAGTATCTATTTGCAATTTCATCAAAACAACTTGCAAATTCATTCCATATATGGTATAATGTAAAATGATAAATTTATAACAATCTCATCGGGAGGTAATCAATGTCTGTTTTTGCCGTAAACGAAATCAGAAAAGCGGAGGAAGAGGCGCGCAAAATAAAAGAAGCTGCCGCTTCCCAAAGCAAAACCATACTTTCGGATGCCGTTTCGGACGGCGAAGAATTTCTCAAAAGAGCGTTAAATGCATCCGCACAAAAAGCCGGTGAAATAATGGCGGATTGCAATAATAAAATCAAGAACATTTCCGATCTCTCGCAAAAGTCCGTATCACAAAAAGTACAGGACTTAAAAAACACCACCAAAGATAAAATCCCCGAGGCGGTAAAATATATTATTGAAAGCATTATCTGACACTGCCTGTACGGATTGGAGTTGATAAACTTAGATGGCAATACTCAAAATGAAAAAGCTGTCTCTGATTGTTCCGCGTGAGGATACATCAAAGGTAATAAAAGAACTGATGTGGCTTCAATGCGTGGAAATAATTCAGCAGGAACCTGACGGACAGCTGAGTGCCCCTCCTCCGGACGAGGGTGCCTCATACACAGTGCGCCGCATGGACAAGCTCAAAACGGCGTTGGATACAATAGGAAAATACAGAAGCAAAAAAGGTCTTTTTTCTGCAGGAGAGGAAATTACCCGCAACCGGTTTGAAGATATAGGACAAAAAGCGGACGAAATATACGATTCGGCAAATAAAGTGCTTGACGTAAAAGACAAAACCGCAAAAACAAAAAATGAGATTAACACGCTGTATTCCTATATTTATCAACTTGAGCCGTGGAAAAATCACGATTTACGTCTTGATACGGTGCATACAGCTTCAGCGGAAATACTACGTGGCACGCTACCTCTTTCGTACCCGCTCGAAAAGCTGACCGAGCTTGAGGATTCAGACTTGTTTTTCGCAGAACAGGTCAGCCGTGACCGTGAACAGCAATATATTGTTGTCTACCATTTAAAGAAGGACATTGAAAAGGTAAATAACATTCTTAATTCGTCCGGGTTTGCAAAAACAGTGTTTCCCGTTACCGACGGAACGGCAGTTGAAATTTCAGACAGAATTGAAAAGAGAATTTCAGCTCTGAAAACAGAGCTTGAAGCTATGGACAGCCGTTTAAAAGAGCTTGCCGCACACGCAGAGGATTTTGAAAAGCTTTACGACTATGAAAATTCTCATCTGAATATTTACACTACTGCCGACCATTCGCTTTCAACTGCTTCCACCTCCGTCATCAGCGGATGGATACCCGAGGAAAGTGTTGAAAAATTTAAAAAGGCGCTCGAAAAATACACCTGTTATTATGAGCTTGATGACCCTTCCGAGGACGAAAAACCCCCGGTGGAACTGAAAAACGGAAAATTCGCCTCAGCTTTCGAGGGGCTGATAGGTCTTTACTCCTATCCTGATTATTACGGTTATGACCCATTGAAATACATGTCGGTATTTTACTGCATAATTTTCGGTATGATGCTGGCGGACTTTGTATACGGTGTTCTTCTTACGGTGGGATGCCTTGCCGCTATCAAGCTCATGAAACCGGGAAAGTCTATGAAAGCATTCCTTACAATGTTTGCCTGGAGCGGTGTTTCGACAGCCATCGCAGGGCTTTTGTTCGGAAGCATAATGGGTGATTTACCCTCTTCATTCTCGACCAACATGCTGGGGGGTCCTGCCATAAACACAGCTATCTGGTTTGACCCGACAAAAAATCCCATGGCGCTTTTGTATGTTTCGTTTGCTCTGGGCGGTATACATCTGCTGTGGGGTATGGGCCTCAAAGCGTATATGCTGTTCAGGAACGGCAAATGGGTGGATGCGGTATGTGATATTTTCACGTGGTATCTGTTATTTGCGGGTATAGGAGTATTCGCCGCAGGTGCACTGCTTTCAATACCTATTGTTTTCGAGGCAGGAAAATGGATGACTATACTTGGTGTTGCTTCCATTATACTGACCCAAGGCAGAGCGGAAAAGAACATAATCATGAAGCTTCTCAAGGGGATTATGGGGCTTTATGACATAGTAAATTACGTTTCCGACCTGTTGTCATACTCGCGCATACTGGCTCTGGGTCTTGCCACTGCGGTGGTTTCCAGCGTTATAAACATTATGGCGACCCTTGCGGGACCGTCAGTTATAGGCTTTATAATGTTTGTCCTTATACTGGCGCTCGGTCACGCACTGAACATTGCTCTCAATGTACTGGGAAGCTTTGTTCACGCAAGCAGACTGCAGTATATTGAATTTTTCGGCAAATTCTACGAAGACGGAGGAAAACATTTTTCTCCCCTCAGCGTAGGTGCAAAATACACAAGAATTAATACGGAGGAAAACTAAATGAACTTTTTTGAACAATTTTTAACAGGAACGAACCTGGCAATTCTCGGTGCGGCGCTCGCTGCGCTTATGGGCGGTATGGGCTCTGCAAAAGGTGTCGGTCTCGTGGGTGAAGCTTCCGCCGGCGTTATCACCGAGGATCCTTCCAAATTCGGTAAAGCACTGCTTCTGCAGGCACTTCCCGGCACACAGGGAATTTATGGACTTATAACCGCTTTTATGGTTATCTTCAATCTCGGAATTCTCAGCGGTACTCCCGCACAGCTTACGGTAGTTCAGGGCGGATATTATCTGTTTGCATGCCTTCCCATCGCGTTTGTCGGATATTTTTCCGCCATAAAGCAGGGTAAGGTTGCCGTTGCGGGCGTTCACATACTGGCGAAGCGTCCCGATGAATTTCTCAAGGGCGTTATCTCTTCCGCACTGGTTGAAACATATGCCATTTTCGCACTGCTTGTATCTCTGCTTCTTATCATGTTCGCACCCAAATAAACCAAGGTGATTGTAATGAACGATATAAAAAACATTACTGACAGAATTATTTCCGATGCAAAAGCGTATGCCGACGAAGTGATAAATTCGGCAAAAGCTCAGGCAGAGGAAATACTTGACGAATATAAGAAAAAATCAGATAAGCTTGTAACCTCCGAGCATCTCAAGGCTCAGCATACTGCCGCAGATATGGTTTCCCGCACCGAAAGCGCACAGAAAATGCTTGAGCGCAACGCACTGCTTAATGCAAAGTGCGAAATAATCGACGAGGTTTTTGAGCGTGCCCTCAAAGAGCTGACACAACTCAGCGCCGAAAAATATACCGTACTGTTGACAAGCATTTTTGAAAAAGCGGATATTTCGGAAAGCTGTGTTATTTGCATGAATCAAAAGGACCTTGGCACCGTTGGAAATTCTTTTTTGGAAAAAGCCAAGGAAATAATGCTTGGAAAGTATGCCGACAGCAGTGTAATACTGTCCGATGTACCTGCGAAAATAAGCGGAGGCTTCATTGTCAAGAGCGGTAATATTGAATACAACTGTTCTCTGGAAAACTGTCTTGCCGATTTCCGCAAGAGCCATGAGAACGACATACTGAAGCTTTTATTCAACTAAAACACGAAAGGCGTGGAACATTTGAATACAAAAAAAACGGCGGATACCGATTACCTGTACGCCGCCGCGCGCATACGTGCTGTTGAAGCGGCGGATGTGCTGGGCGAAAAAAACGAAAAGATGCTCAATGCTTCGGATTTTTCCGAGGCTTGCGAAATTTTCCGTTCAGGCAACACACAGGATATAAATTCAGGAAACTATCAGCTCATGCTTGACGAGGAATTGGTAAAAACCTATGATTTTGTAACCTCAATGATTGGTGACACCCCAATCGTTTCAATATTCAAGTACCCTTACGACTGCAACAATCTGAAGCTGGCAATCAAAGGTGAAATGTGCTCACGTGATTGCTCCGATTTATATTATTCCTTCGGAACCGTGAGTGTACAGGAGCTTTTAAAAGCCATAAGAGAACGCGACTTTTCCGTTTTTCCGGAAAGCATGGCTCGAGCAGCATTTGAAGCAATCGAAATTATCCCGAAAAATCCCGACCCCCAGATAATAGACATTTTACTTGACAAGGCATGCCTTGAAGATATGACGGAGTCAGCGCGTGAATTCGGATGTGAGTATCTCACCGACATTATAAAAACAAAAACCGATTCGTACAATATCCTCAGCTTTATACGATGTTCACGCATGAAAAAAAGTGCACTGTTCTACAAAAAGCTGACGGTAGACGGCGGAAAAACGTCTTCTGAATCACTTCATGATGCATATGACGGCGGTCTTGCGGCACTGGCAGATGTTTTGAAAATGACACCCTATTCCGATATTTCCGAATGCATTGAACGGCATCTCAGCCAGCCCGAGCCGGGATTCTTTGCATCCATCGAGCGGAGCATGGAGAACCTTTATACCTCGCGTGTGGATGAAGTGAAGTTTATTTCCTTTGGTCCCGAAATACCAATAAGCTACATCATCAACTGCGAAAAAAACATTAAAAACGCAGGTATAATCCTTGCCGGAAAAAGTGCCGGTCTTGACGCCAATACCATACGCGGGAGGCTGAGAATATGAGTGAAAAATTGTCCTGTGCCGTAATCGGTGCAAAAAGCAGTGTTTTCGGCTTTACCGCAGTAGGCTTCGAGGTGTTTTACGCCGACGACGCACACAGCTGTGAAAAGACACTGAATCAGTTGGTTTCTTCACAGGCATACGCAGTAATTTATATAACCGAAACTCTGGCAGAAAAAATCAGTGCAAAGCTGGAAGACTACTCTTCCCTGCCGCTTCCTGCCATAATCCCTATTCCCGATAAGGGCGCAAATGGATTCGGCATAAAGAATATCAAAAAATCCGTTGAGCGTGCCGTAGGCTCGGATATATTGTTCAAAGACAAATAAGGAGAACATATAAATGCAGAAAATTACAGGAAAGATCGTCAAGGTTTCCGGACCTCTCGTTGTTGCGGAAAACATGCGTAACGCAAATATGTTTGACGTAGTTCGTGTAGGTGACAAGGAACTCATCGGCGAAATAATAGAAATGCGCGGCGACAAAGCTTCAATTCAGGTCTATGAAGAAACCGCCGGCATAGGTCCGGGCGACACGGTGTATTCCACAGGTGCACCTCTGTCGGTAGAGTTGGGTCCCGGACTTCTTACCAACATTTACGACGGAATACAGCGTCCGTTGGAAACAATACGCATCAAGGCAGGTTCAAACCTTCCGAGAGGTGTGGACGAGCCAGCTCTTTCAAGAGAAAGTGTATGGCACTTTGTTCCATCTGTGAAACCGGGTGACAAAGTGAATGAGGGCGATATAATCGGTACGGTTCAGGAAACCGAAATTATTTCACATCGCATAATGATGCCCTTCAAATCAAGCGGCACTATCAAAGAAATTGCAGAGGGTGACTATACCGTTGATAAACCCGTCGGCAAGTATATAACCGCAGAGGGTACGGAAGAAAGCCTTTATATAATGCAGAAATGGCCGGTAAGACGTCCCAGACCTTACGCTGAAAAGCTTCCGCCTGCCGAACCTATGATAACAGGTCAGCGCATCATTGACGCTTTATTCCCTATTGCAAAAGGCGGAACAGCTTGCGTTCCAGGTCCTTTCGGAAGCGGAAAAACCGTAATTCAGCATCAGCTTGCAAAGTGGAGCAACGTCGATATAGTTATCTACATCGGATGTGGTGAGCGCGGAAACGAAATGACCGACGTTCTCCGCGAATTTCCCGAACTGGTTGACCCCCACACAGGTCATTCCCTTATGAAGCGTACTATTCTCATCGCCAACACATCGGATATGCCCGTCGCAGCGAGAGAAGCTTCCATATACACAGGTATAACCATTGCAGAATATTTCCGCGATATGGGTTATTCCGTAGCAGTAATCGCAGACTCCACCTCACGTTGGGCTGAAGCTCTCCGTGAAATGTCGGGAAGACTTGAGGAAATGCCGGGAGAAGAAGGCTACCCCGCATATCTTACCTCACGTCTTGCACAGTTCTATGAACGTGCGGGCATGGTGGTATGTAAAGCAAGTCAGCGCCGTGTGGGCACTCTCACGGCAATTGGTGCTGTTTCTCCGCAGGGCGGTGACATTTCCGAGCCGGTTACTCAGGCAACACTTCGTATAGTTAAGGTGTTTTGGGGTCTGGAAGCCTCACTTGCTTACCGCAGGCACTTCCCCGCTATAAACTGGTTGGTTTCTTACTCACTTTATAAAGACAGACTTGATCCCTGGTTCTCTGAAAATGTTGACAAGGAGTGGACAGCTACATCGGGTGAAGCGCTAAGAATCCTTCAGCTTGAAAGCGAGCTTGAAGAGATTGTAAAGCTTGTAGGTGTAGATGCACTTTCCGATTCCGACCGTCTCACACTTGAAGTAGCGCGCTCGGTGCGCGAGGACTTTTTACAGCAAAATGCATTCTCCGAGGAGGACGCGTTCACCTCACTGAAAAAGCAGTTTTTCATGCTTAAGCTTATTCTCGAATTCAAGGCACGCGCAGAAAAAGCCATTGAAAACGGTGCGGATATAGACAAAATAGTTGCAATCCCTGCGGCAGAACGCATAGGACGTATCAAGAACGTCGGGGAGGAAGCATTTGATGCTGAATACGCATCTATAATCAAGGACATAGATTTACAGCTTGAAGCTCTTACAGACAAGGAGGCTCTGATATGATAAAGGAATACCGTACAATACGTGAAGTCGCAGGTCCTCTTATGCTGGTTGAGCAGGTTGAAAACGTAAAATATGATGAGCTGGGCGAAATAGAGCTGCCCGGCGGTGAAATTCGTCGCTGCAAGGTCCTGGAAGTAAACGGAACAAATGCTCTGGTACAGCTTTTTGAAAGTTCTCAGGGGCTCAATCTTGCAGACAGCAAAGTGAGATTTCTGGGTCATGGAGTCGAATTGGCGTTATCCGAGGATATTCTGGGACGTGTATTCAGCGGTATGGGCACTCCCATTGACGGTGGTCCAAAGATAATTCCCGAAATGACAATGGACATCAACGGAACACCTATCAACCCCGCCGCAAGAAACTATCCCGACGAGTTTATTCAGACAGGTGTCAGCGCTATTGACGGCCTTAACACACTGGTACGCGGTCAGAAACTTCCGATTTTCTCCGGTTCCGGTCTGCCGCATGCCAACCTTGCGGCACAGATTGCACGCCAGGCAAAGGTGCTGGACGGCGACAGTAATTTCGCTGTTGTATTTGCCGCAATCGGCATCACCTTTGAAGAAGCGGACTTCTTTATTTCCGATTTCAAAAAAACAGGTGCTATCGACAGAACCGTACTGTTTATAAATCTTGCCTCTGACCCTGCAATCGAGCGTATATCCACGCCTCGTATGGCGCTTACCGCCGCAGAATACCTGGCGTTTGAAAAAGGAATGCATGTGCTTGTAATTCTTACAGATATTACAAACTATGCCGAGGCTCTGCGTGAAATTTCCGCCGCACGAAAGGAAGTGCCCGGACGACGCGGATATCCGGGATATCTTTACACCGACCTTGCGGGTATGTATGAACGTGCAGGACGAAAACTGGATTGCGACGGAAGTATTACAATGATACCAATACTTTCCATGCCGGAGGATGACAAAACACATCCCATTCCTGACCTTACAGGATATATTACAGAGGGTCAGATAATTCTTTCCCGCGATATTTACAGAAAAGGTTATCTTCCCCCCATCGACGTTCTACCCTCTCTTTCACGTCTTAAAGATAAGGGTATCGGTACAGGAAAGACACGTGAGGATCACGCCAATACCATGAACCAGCTATTTGCATGCTATGCTCGCGGAAAGGAAGCGCAGGAGCTGATGATAGTGTTGGGCGAAGCGGCACTCACACCTATTGACAGGCTATATGCAAAATTTGCAGACGAATTTGAAAAGAAATATATAAACCAGGGCTTCAACGAAAACCGTTCCATCGAAGAAACTCTCAATATCGGCTGGGAACTGCTTTCCATTTTCCCAAATTCCGAGCTCAAGCGAATTAAGCCCGAATTTATAGAAAAATACCGACCCAAAAATGACGGCGAATAAGGAGGGATAATTTTTGGCGCAAGCACGTATAAATCCCACCAGAATGGAGCTTACCAAGCTCAAAAAACGCCTCAAAACCGCGCGCAGAGGTCACAAGCTGTTAAAAGACAAATGTGACGAACTGATGAAGCAGTTCCTTGAAATCGTTAAAAAGAATATGGAGCTTCGCGTCAAGGTGGAGGAAAGTCTGAAAAAGCTGAGCAACGGCTTTGATGCCGCTTCTGCCGTCATGTCATCCCGTGTTATAGAGGAGTCACTTATGCTACCGAAGCTTTCGGCGGAAATATCGGTGGATTACAAAAACATTATGAGCGTAAACACTCCGGTGTTTGACATAACCACCCACGGCGATGCAAGCGATATATATTCCTATGGATTTGCCTTTACATCGGGCGAACTTGATTCATCCGTTGAATATCTGTCCGAAATACTGCCGGATATGCTGAAGCTTGCGGAATACGAAAAAACCTCTCAGCTTTTGGCGGATGAAATCGAAAAAACACGCCGACGCGTAAATGCGCTGGAGTATATAATGATTCCCGGGCTTATGACAAACATAAAAAACATCACAATGAAGCTTGAAGAAAATGAGCGCGGTAATATTACGCGTCTTATGAAGGTCAAGGATATGATGATACAGCAACAGCTTGAAATGAAATAACAAAAGTGACTGAGTCAATGACTCAGTCACTTTGTTTTTTATTGCAAGTAATCACAGCACAATATACAGCGCACCAAATGCCGCCGCCGCGGCAGGGACGGAAACTGCAACTCCGTATTTTATAAAGTCCCAATATCCGAATTTTACACCGTGGTTTTTCAGAATCATTGTCCAAATTATACCTGCAAGAGCGCCGATGGGTGTAACAAGCGCGCCCAGATTAGAACCCACAACAGCCGCATACACTGCACCCGTCCGGCATGTCGCGGAGGTGAACTCTATAACAGAACAAAACAATACACTCATGGGAATATTATTTATAACATTGGCACTAAGCATTGAAACAATACCGTATTTCCACACGGTTGCACCGTTTCCGAGAGCATTGCTTATCCACTGTGTTACACCATGCTCGGCTAATGCCAATATTAAAATGAACATTGAAACGACAAAGGGAACAAGCTGCCACGGAGCACGTCGCAGACAAGATACAAGCTGTGACGGATATCTGTGTCTGAAAGCAGATATAACGGAAGTAAATACAAAAAGTGAAACTGCCGACAAAAGCGATATAACCCACATTTGTGCGCCAATGTACGAACCTACTGCCAATGTTACCGTACACACGGACAAATGGATAATACCTACCGTGAGAAGTAATTTATCCTTTATTTTAATAACAGCAACATGCGGTACCAGCGGCAAAGACAGCTTTTTACGAAATATAAGCCACAGCACAACAAATGCCACTGTTCCGGCCGCAAATGTCGGAAACGCCATGATGCGCAGATACGACACAAAATCAACATCGTAAGCTGTGGCAAGGTATATATTGGTAGGATTTCCTATAACAAGCATCATACTCCAGGTATTAGCCGCCACAAACTGCGCTACCAGGTACGGAATCGGGCTTATCTCCGCATTTTTGGCAAAGTAACATATAAAGGGGGTAAAAGTCAGTATGATTATATCGTTGGATGTAAATACGGTAAGTACCGAAACGGTAATATAAAGTATCAAAAACAGTCTGAACTGGCTCTTCCCTGCCAGTGTCAACGCTTTATTTGCAAGATATGCAAAAAAGCCAAGTTCATCCAGGAATATAGAAAGTATGGTCATTGACACAAACAGTACAAGGATTTTCAACGGATTTATTGCCGTGTCGGCCAAAAGCGAACTTATCACAGCGGAAATATCTATCTGACCGTTTATTATCATTATTGCTGCGCCTGCCGAAACTATCAGCCAGTATGTGTCAACTCCCCATCTGCCGATACGCACACGGGGAAAAAACAAAATGCTGAGAATCATACATATGCAAGAAAGTCCGCATATTGTCAGTGAAGCTGTCATTATATATCTCCTATTATTACCTGAATAAAAACGGCAAAAAACAAAAGCGCTTTTGCGCTTTTGTTTTTTATTTCAGTTATTTGAGCCAATCGTTAAGCGCATTCTTGGAATCGTCATCATCCAGAAGCGTTCCAAGCAAGCCAAGCATACCGCTTGCGAGAAGAACATCTTCAATTTCATACTTGATAATCTCAACGGTAGGAGTTGTGTAATTCTTTTTCATTGTTGTATGTCCTCCTCTCAATTATTTCATGCTCACAGCATCTGCGGTTGCAAGCTTACGTGCGATGGGGTCGGAATAAGCGGTAACGGTTTCGCCTGTTGTCTTATCCTTATAGGTGATATAGGATTTAGCGGTAATGTACATATCCTCGGGGAGACCGGTGATAACGCCGGTGTATGTCATTTCTTTGTCGTTCAAGGTCTGATGACCGGTAGCGGGGATTTTGAGGGCGCCTTCGGTTTCAAGAGTGAGAACCTTGTCCTCGAGAAGCTCGGAGGGATAACATACAACACCGGCTTCGAGAATTTCTGCATCGTTATCAAAATATTCATCGCCCAGGAAGTAAACAGAGCCGAAACGAAGTGCGCCGTCTGCCTTCTTCATACCGCCTATAATGTCAAACTTAGGACCTGTGTAGTCGGGGTTGTAGTAGTATACGGGAGCTTCAATCTGGGGATAAAGGTCGTTTTTATTTGCATCGTCAACCTTTGTGAAATCAAGGTTAAGCTTTGTTCTGTACCAGTTGTTGTTTGTTGAATCGGTTTCGGTAAATGTCCAACGTGCGATTTCAACACCAAAAACACTATTCAAGTTAGATGCTTGTGCGGCAACCGCAGTGGTCATGCCGTCTTTAGAGCTGTTATTATAAAAATCAAGTTGCTTCTGTTTCTCCGTAGAAGTTGTCGCACGAAGATATTCAGCATAAGCAGCATTAGTTTCATACTGCACACCGTCTATCATAACATCGTATCCCGAAGCAGCAACAAGAGTCTGAACCGTATCACCGTTAACATATATAGTTTCATATGTCTGATCTTCAAGGGGAACCAGTTCAACAACCTCGGGGTTGAAGAAAAGACGAAGCTCGTATCCTGCGACAAACTCAGCCGGGTATCTGAACAAAGCTTTAACGTCAAACGCATCGGAAGGAATAGCAAAAGCTTTATCAACTTTAGCTACATTCTGCATAACAGATGGTTCAAAAGCTAATTTAGCGGTGTAAACATTTCCAGATGCATCAGAATACTGGCGCAGAATAGATTTTTCAACAAAATCAATACCCAACAAACCATTAGTGTACGTATACTCGGGAGAAGCCTTGGAAACAAATTCCGCAGCAGTAAGAGGAGCATTAAACGCCATTGCGGAAACCGCAAGCGTTGCAACAAGCAATAGGGTAATAAGTATTTTTTTCATATTCATTTCCTTTCCAAATAGTAAAATCAATCCAAATTAACGGCATTTCTTGCCGCAAGATACTGTGCTATACGTATCGCATCTGAAACATTCACAGCACCGTCACGGGCTGTGTCTGCGACAATCTCTGCAGTATTGCCAAGGTTGATACTGGAACTTGCAAGATACTGCAACAGATATATGGAGTCGGAAACGTTCACGCTTCCATCACCGTTGACGTCACCCTTAAGTGCAAATGGAACATCATTTTCGTTCATGTATGCCAGTGCGGCGGTTGCTTCCTGTTGGAGATATACCGTGAGAAGATCGCATCCCCAAAAAGCACTGTTGCCTATCTGACTGAGATTCTTATACATGAAAACGCTTTCAAGTGAGGAGCATCCGCTGAACACCGACTTACCAAGTGTCAGAACATTGATGGGTAAGGTTACGGTGGTCAGTGAAGTACAGCTGTTGAATGCCGAGTCATCGACATACGAAACACTGTCGGGAATAACAACGGTTTCAAGATTGTCACTGCAGGCAAACAGTCTGTTACCAAGCTTCTCCACTCCGGCGGGAATAGCGGCGGATGTCATTGTCTTGCAGGAATAAAATGCTGAATATCCGATGTTATTTACGCTTTGAGGAATGGTTACATTCTCCAGATTCACACATCCCGCGAAAGCGGAAGCACCGATGGATTCAAGCCCTTCGGAAAGAGTTACGCTTTCAAGATTGACACAATCAAAGAAAGCACAGTTTGAAATAGTTTTAACGCTTGACGGAACGGCAACCGATTTCAGTGCATTGCAACGCTTGAATGCGTAATATCCGATTTCGGTAACGTTGTAAATTTTTCCGTCTTTTTCGACTGTGGACGGAATAACAACATCGCCTGCGGAAGCCTTGTAGCCCGAATTATTATATGTGCCGGAGCCATCGCCCACCATTGCGGTAAGGGCCGTGTCATTCAGTGTATAAAGTACGCCCTGCAAATCCCTGCAGTTACTGTCCAGTGCGGCAGCAGAGGCCGTTATCACCATCAAAAGTGCAAGCATTGCCATAATGGATGCCAAAAGCAATTTTTTTAACATTTTATCCCCCTTCGTACAATGCGGATATTGAATGTCACAAATCAATATCATATATGTATATATTATATCACATAAATGTTTTTGTTGTCAAGAGCAAATGAGACAAAACAGCCTAATATTTTCAATTTGTGCAATCAAAACAACAGATACAGAATTTATTGTTCATTTTAACAGTGCCGCACATACACGTTTTGACATATTATTCATGAAAGCTGTGATAAAATCCACCTATAAGTTAAACAGAAAGGAATAATAAATATGGACAGAACAAAAGAATTATCTCTGGAAAAAATGAAGGTACTTTCCCAGCTCCGGACACTGTTGGGAGGTATGGCTTACGGGGTATTTGGATTTATAATTGCCGTCGCCGTGTTTCCTTTGTCTGTGCATCCGCTTGGTGTGGCACTGATATCGTTTATACCGAAAAAAACACACAGGTTCAAGCTGTACGGTGATTTTTCGTTTTATATGCTTTGCGGCGGGTGCATACTTTCCACACTTACATATCCCAAAAACGGTATTATATATTTCACCATGTATTGTGCACTGTTCTTTATAAGGCTGGCTCTTACAAGCGGGAAGTTCAATGAAAACCGCGTTACGAAAATGGCGTTGGCGCTGGCTTCATCCCTGTGCATAGGGCTGGTGGGCGGTGCCATAAAAGGTATTGGAATATGGGAAATACTGGGTATACTTATACTGTCGCTGTGTGCACCTGTTTTTGCATTTTTGTTCGATGGTATTTCAGACAGCGAAAAATCGCCGGTTTTTATTGATGCAGCTTCGGGTGCACTGCTCTTCGCGGTATTATACGGCATAAAATCCGTACACATACTGTCGTTCTCTCTGCCCATGGTAATTTCCGCTTTTATCACATTGGTTGCAGCAAGAAAAAGAGGCGCATTGTACGGTGCACTTACCGGTCTGGTATGCGGTATTGCTTCTGAAAGCTTCATCATGCCGCCCGTATTCGGTATACTTGGCTTTTGCGCCGGTATATTCTTTGAATACTCCGATGTATTTGCCATACTTATCGCCTATGTAGGTGCGGTCTGCTACGGAATATATTGCTCCGGGTTTGATGCGGTGGGATATCTTGCACCGGAATTTCTGATAGCGTGCGCTGCATTTTTTCCCGTAAAAGGTTTTATACCCTTATCCCCCACTGTCCCTCCGATGAATGACAACGGAGAATGGGAAACGGAAGAAACTCATAACGACACTGCGCAGCTTATAAAAATGTCGGACGCCTTCAGTGCCCTTTCACAGCTTGCCGTGAGCTCGGAAAAGCATGATCTTCCCGACAAAAATGAATGTGCCCATTTTGTAAACCGCGCTTTTGAGGATGTATGCGGGAAATGCGTAATGCAAGGCATATGCCTCATGAGCGAGCCTGCGGCGAACACACAGATACAGAAAAAACTGAGCGAAAAGCTGTACAACACCTCACTGAGTCATGACACCCTTCCCGAAGAGATGTCAACAAAATGCAGATACAGCGAAAAAATTATATCCTCCTGCCTCAAGCATTACCGCAATGCGGCGGGCAGACGCGGTATTTCCGGTCAAAGCCGAACACTTTCAGGTGAATACAACACGGTTTCCAAGCTTTTAAAAAATGCCGCTAAACCCGCAGAGTCTTACGATACACTTCCTCAGAGCTTCAAAATAAAGCGTGCGCTTGACAACTTGGGAATCACACATAAAACCTTCAGAATAAAAGGTTCACGACGTACGGTCATAGATGTTATGGGAATATGTGTTTCCGATATAGAAGTATCAGCCGAAAGAATCCGTGCGGAATTTGAAAAGGAATGTGGCTTTTCCGTTGCTGTTCCCGAGTTTTTTGTAAAAGGAAGCTCTGAAGTGATGCGTATAACACGCTGCCCGGCAATTTCACTGGAATTCGCCAAAGCTGCATGTGCAAAAAGCGGAGAGTCCAAAAACGGAGATTGTATATCGGTGTTTGAGGATGACAATGACTGCTTTTATTCGCTGATTTGCGACGGAATGGGCAGCGGACGGGATGCGGCAGAGGTATCGGGAATAGCCAGCGGATTCATGCAAAAGCTTATTATGTCAAGCTCTCCAAAGGATATTTCCATCGAAATGCTTAACAACTTTCTTATTTCAAAGGACAACGAATGCTTCTCCACCATTGACCTTGTGGAGATAGATAAAATGGACGCTACCGCTTCCTTTATCAAGGCGGGAGCTGCACCCGCTTTTGTTGTAAGAAAGGGAAAACTCCACAAAATCTCCTCCAACACACCGCCGGCAGGAATTCTTTACAATATGACAGCCGAAAAGACCACCATGAAGCTTGAAAAGAATGATATTATCGTAATGCTTTCCGACGGAGTAATTGAAAACGGCGAGCTTGCACCCGACATGATGGAGCTCATGAGCTACGGTCTGGAGGGTGATACACAAAACATAGCGGACAAAATAATTTCCGCCGCCTGCGAAAAAAGCGGACGTCCGGACGACATGAGTGTTGCAGTGATGCGTATAGCATAGTGGGAATTATCGCAAAACTTAACAGCGGCAAAAGGCGTTGTGGAGGATTTCTTTTGCCGCTTAACTGATATTTTGCCTAAAATGAAAAAGTTTTTATTATATTTTACCAAAATCTATTGACTTTTTGAAAATAAATGTTATAATGTATCTCAGACGATTGATAGAATAGGATGTGGCTATGCAGGACTACCGCGATTACGAAAATATTGCCGCGCTTATCGAAAAAACACGCCATACCGACAAAGAGGCGTTTAAGCACATATTGGTAATATATTCAGATATGCTGCACAGCATCATACATTCCTTTGATGCGCCCGGCTGTGACCACGACGATCTTTATCAGGAAGCGCAGATGGGGCTTTATAAGGCTGTTATGACCTTTGACAGCCGCTATTCGTCTTTTTCCACTTATGCGTATGTATGCATAAAATCCTCTGTTCTGTCCTTTTTGCGCAAGTACAGTGCAAAGGGAACTATTCCGCCGGGCCTTATATATTCCCTGTCGGATGAGGATTTTGATGTTATCAGCATTTTTGACAATCCCGAAAACGAAATAATCGACAGAGAGAGTCTTGAAATGCTGGTTGAAAAAATTAACGGTTTGCTTTCTCCGTTGGAAAAAAAGGTGCTTTCTCTGTATCTGTCCGACACATCTTACGCAAATATTGCGAAGTTGTCGGGAAAAACCGAGAAAGCAGTTGACAACGCAATTCAGCGCATACGGCGCAAACTCAGAACATTGGTGGATTGACAGCGTTATATATTTTATTTAATATATATTTTTCACTGAATTATGCCCATGTAGCTTAATTTAAGAGCGTTTGTACATTGTACTTAGGTATCGGTGTGACTCCGATCAAGGGCAAATAAAATTTTTTTTAAACCAAGCGAGGTAAATCATGTACGAAGACAAGACTCTAGTATGCAAAGACTGCGGCAACGAATTCGTTTTCACCGCAGGCGAACAGGAATTCTACGCAGAAAAAGGTTTCCAGAACGAGCCCCAGAGATGCAAGGCTTGCAGAGATGCAAGAAAAGCAGCAGGTAAGGCCCAGAAGGAACTGTTCACCACCACTTGCGCACAGTGCGGAAAAGAAGCTAAGGTTCCTTTCCAGCCGAGCGACGACCGTCCGGTATACTGCAGCGAGTGCTTTGCTGCTATGAAGCAACAGTAATATTGTAAAAAATAATTACTAAAAGAATGGGCGTTCTCACGGGAGAACGCCCATTCTGATTTTCGGACGCCAAAAACAGCCCGAGTGCATATCAATCATGGCACTCGGGCTGTTTTTGGCAATTATTACTTAAGTGTCTTGAACTGAGGCAGATACGCCTTGTTCTGCTCCATCATTTCATCTACCATCTGCTTGATTTCATCAAGCGAAAGAACAGCAGAGGTAAGCGGGTCAAACGCACATGCATAAAACACCTTTCTGGGATCGCCTTCCAGTGCAGCCTGAACAGCGAGCTCTTCTATTCTGGCGGTAGTGTTGATAAGACATGCCAACTGATCCGGCAGTGCACCTACCGCAACAGATTCCAGCTTGTTCCGACTCGCCACAACAGGCACCTCTACACAGCATCCGTACGGAAGGTTGTCAATGAGGTTAAAGTTACGCACGTTACCGTTGAATTTATAAATAGTGTTGTCTCCAAATACAGCATTAAAGATATATGCGGCATATTCGTTACCTCTGTTGAGATCGATTTCTTCGGAATTGAGGAATTCGTGTATGGAATCTCTCCATGTATCTTTACGCTTTGTATACGAATCGAGAATATATGCATGCTTTCCCGGATTCCAGTTTGTACCGTCAGTGCAATACTTTTCTATAAGGTCAGCACGCTTGCGGTACCACGCAACATATTCACTGTTATGGCCGCTGGATTCGGTAACATAGTAATCCAGATTGAGGAACATATTATTTCTTACCTGTTCGGCATTGAGTATTTCAGGCTTTTTCAGAGCTTCACGAATCATGGGATACATATCCTTGCCGTTCCACTTAAGGTCGAGATAAAACGCCTGATGGTTGACACCCGCACAGGTGTATGTGACTTCATTCGGGTCTGCGCCCACCCAGCCGGCAAGCATATTTGCTGTGCCCTGAACGCTGTGGCAAAGACCGGTTATCTTAAGCTTGGGGAATTTCTCCTGCATAGCTCTGCAAAGCATAGCCATTGGGTTGGTATAGTTAAGGAACACTGCATCGGGGCAATATTTTTCGATGTCAGCACAAATATCCAGCATAACAGGGATAGTTCTGAGTGCACGGAATATTCCGGATGGACCTCTTGTATCACCTACGTTAATATCAACTCCATATTTCTTTGGAATAGTGATATCGTACTGCCATACATCAACATCACCCGCAAGAATGGTGCAAAGTACACCGTCTGCACCCTTAAGTGCTTCCACTCTGTCGGTAGTGGCAGTGATTTTAGCGGGATAATTGCCTTTTTCGACAATTTTTTCGCAAGCACGTTTTATGTAGTCAAGTCTTTCGGGATCGATATCCATAAGAGCTATTTCGGCATCGCGGAAAGCAGGAAATGTGAGAATATCCCTTACAAGTGTACGGGTAAAGCCAAAGCTTCCGCCGCCGATAAATGCAAACTTTTTCATAATCACGTTCTCCTTTTATATTTTATGTTACAGTTATAATATCACCGTTTTAACAAAAAGTACATTGTTTTTTGTCACAACAATATGGTATAATGTCTTATAAAATACATTTATCAAATCAATTTCGGTTGAGGTAAAAAATGGAAAAATGCTTTGATACTTGCAATGTAAACTTTGAGATCGAGAAAAAAAACCGTCAATCCCTACGCCCTCTTTCCGCCGGAGAACAGCACTGTCCGCCGAAGCATACCTGGGGCGCAGGTGTAAGGTCATATATGGTAGTACACTACATAATTTCCGGGAAAGGCACATTTTACTGCGGAACAAACAAATTCTCCCTGGGCGCGGGAGATATGTTTTTCATATTTCCCAACACAATAGTGAAGTACCAGGCGGACAAAGAAGATCCATGGCACTATGCATGGATCAACTTTTCAGGCGACGATTCACAGGAAATTCTTTCGCATATAGGTGTGTCGGTACGAAATCCCGTTCTGAAATTCGGCGAGGGGTCTTCACTTCTCCCCATCATGCGCGCCATGCCGCGAGACCGCAGCGACAACCGTGCTGAGAACCTGCACTTTGCGTCGCTTTTATATGAGTTTATGTCGCTTATTCTCAAAAACAGAACCGAAAGTGAGGAAAGTGAAACTACTTATTTTTCGATCGCTACCCACTTTATTAAAAACCATTTCAGCGATGCCATAACCGTAAGCGATATTGCCGCGCACGTAAGGATAAACAGAAAATATCTCCACTGCGTGTTTAAAAAATCCTGTGGCAAATCGCCCAAGGAATATATAATCGAGTACAGAATGAAAAAGGCGTGTGAGTTTTTGCACGAGCCGGAGCTTTCAATAAGCAACATTGCCTATTCGGTGGGATATTCAGACCCATTGATGTTTTCAAAGATGTTCAAAAGAAAAACCGGCAAATCCCCCACAGAGTACCGCAAAGCCATACGTAATTCTTGAATATTTTTTATCATTTGTCTAAATTCGGTTTGATTGGTACCGATTTACTTGACAACAGGCAATTAATATTGTATAATGCAAATGTGGCGCAGTTGACACCATATAATGTAGAAAAGAGATAAAGATAATGAAAAAATCCGTCTTTTTCCTCATATTGCTTGTAAGCTTATTTTGTTTTACAGCCTGCAACACACCGGATGACGGTTTTATACACGTCAGAATCGCGTGCTTCCCCAACATAACCCATTCTCAGGCACTCATCGGAATGGCACAAAACAGCTTTGAAACAGCTTTGGGTGAAGATACAAAGGTTGAATGGCATACTTTTAATGCAGGTCCGTCCGAAATTGAAGCAATTTTTGCCGGAGAGGTGGATATCGGCTACATCGGTCCCATACCTGCCATAAACGGCTATTCAAAGTCTGAGGGGGAAATAAGAATAATCGCCGGTGCCACAGGTGCAGGCTCTCTGCTTGTGACTCGCAGCGGTCTAAAGCTTAAAGAACTAAAGGAGCTTGACGGCAAAAAGGTCGCCGTACCTCAATTTGCAAACACTCAGGACATTTTACTGCGCGACCTAATCTTAAAAGAAGGTCTGAAGGACAGGAGCAACGGCGGAACAGTAGACATTATAGCCTCGGAAAACCCCAATATAAAACTTCTTATCGACCGCGGAGACATTGATGCGGCATTTGTCCCCGAGCCCTGGGGAACACGTTTGGCGGAGGAGACCGGCGCGAATGTGCTGCTTGATTACGATGACATATATGACAACGGAAATTATCCCACCGCGCTGATCGTTGCAAGCAAAGATTTTCTCGAAAAGCATCCCGACAAAGTGGAAGCTTTCCTGCGCGAGCACATCCGTTTAACAGACTACATAAACGCAAACAAAAATGAAGCGGCAGTCATGGTAGCCGATCAGATAGAAAGATTGACGGGTAGCCGTCTATCAGAAGAACTGATAAAAAAATCATTCGGAAAGCTTATCGTAACCTCTGATCCGTACAAAAACGCCCTGGGTGAATTTGTGAATGCTTACCAAAAGCTGGGATACATGAGTGTGAAAACAGATTTTTCGTTTCTCACCGACACATCTATACTGGATAAAATCCTTTCGGAGTAAATTATGTTAAAAATTGAAAATATCTCACGATGTTATGAGGGAAGCGGGAAACGCTTCAACGAGCACACCGGTGTTCTGGACAACATTTCGCTTGAGATAAACGACGGCGAGTTTGTCAGCATCGTCGGCCCGTCCGGTTGCGGAAAATCCACGCTCATCAATATCATCGCCGGACTGTCAAAGCCATCGAGCGGTGCTGTTTACTACAACGGCAAGCCAATCACAAAACCATGCAAAGAGTTTGCAATGGTGTTTCAGGAAAGCTCTCTTTTTCCCTGGCTGAATGTCATGGAAAACATGACCTTCGGTTTGAAGGTGAAGGGTGTTCCCGAAAAAGAGGCTATCGAAAAGTCTCTTTACTATCTTGACATGGTAAACCTTTCACAATTCAAGGATTACCGAATACATCAGCTTTCCGGCGGTATGCGTCAGCGCATCTCCATTGCACGTGCGCTTGCGTTGGAGTCGGAGGTACTGCTTATGGACGAGCCCTTTGTAGCGGTAGATACTCAAACGCGCAGCATTCTTCATGAAGAAGTGCTGAAAATATGGCAGCTCACCAAAAAAACCATACTTTTTATAACTCATGATGTAGAAGAAGCAGTTCTTTTGTCAAACCGTGTTGTGGTTCTCGGATTTTCGCCCGATAACATCAAGGAAACTGTGAATATTTCTATACCCTACCCACGTACCGTAAATGATGATGTTATCGAACATGTAAACACTATAAAAGGTATAATCAACAGGTGTTCAAATGCAAAAAAGTAATATTAAAAAAGCCTTAAAAACGGTTCTTTTTTACATAATACTCATCGGTGCATGGCAACTTATATCATTCGTACTGGTAGATGTCACACATGTTATAAGGCCGTATATGTTTTCATCCCCAATACAGGTAGTAGCGCGTCTGGGCGTACTGTGCGCCAACGGTGTTCTGCCAAAAGCAGTGGGAATAAGTCTTTCCAGACTGTTTTCAGGCTTTATAATATCTTGCCTTGTCGGAATATTGCTTTCACTTGCGCTTTTGAAAAGCAAAACCTTCTACGATGATATGCGTTCCCTGCTTGCAGGCACTCAGGCACTTCCGAATGTGTGCTGGCTGCCATTTGCGATACTGTGGTGCGGAATAAATGACTCCGCCATCATATTTGTTATCGTGCTTGGTTCTGCGTTTTCATTGGCTCTGTCTCTTGATTCCGCAATAAAAAGCATAAATCCCATATACGTAAAAGTGGCAAAAACCATGTCCTGCAACATATGGACCATGGCGACGAGAATAATAATCCCCGCCGCCATGCCCGGAATAATAAACGGTCTGCGTCAGACCTGGGCATTTGCATGGCGTGCGCTTATGGCAAGCGAAGTACTTAATGCATCGGTGGGTCTGGGATACCTCATGACCATGGGACGTGAGCTTTCCGACATGAGTCAGGTTATGGGAGTAATGTTGGTAATAATGTTCATCGGTATAGTTTTTGACAAGCTGATTTTCGGCATTATTGAATCCCGCGTCCGCCGTGACAGAGGTTTATTTTAATTATTTCTGTTCTTTTCCGCTGAAGCTGCGCACAAATATCTTTTTGAATCCGTTTTTATCAAAGGGGATTATGGGGTATAAATATCCCGTATCCGCCACGGTTCTGTTCAAGCAAAGTATCAAAAGCCACACTGCCAGCACAGCCACAAACCCCCATATGTCAAACAGCCAGGTGAACACCACCAGGGAAATTCTCATAAATTTGAAACAATATCCCAGCTCGTAATTCGTAGGTGAAAAGGTGGCAATAGCCGAAAATGCGGTGTAAAGTATAACCGGAGAAATAAACCATCCGCTTTTTACTGCAAAGTCACCAAGAATAAGTCCACCAACGATACTGACTGAGTTCTGCAGCTGCGAAGGTGAATTCATGGATGCCAGCTTAAGTCCGTCGATGGCGGTTTCTATAATGAGTATCTGCAGTATTATGGGCACGGCATATTCATCCGTCACCTTTACAAAAGAAAGATATTCGGGCAATCGATGGGCATGATGAACCGCCAGATACCATATGGGCACAAGGAATACTCCCGCAAAATAAGTCAGTATTCTCACCACTTTAAGATAGCTTGCCGTGACCGGCGGGAAATAGTATTCCTCCACATCATCAAAAAAGTCCAGTATGTTGGTGGGAAACAGCATCACAGACGGAGAATTATCAACTATTACAAGCAATTTCCCCTCCATAAGCTCGGCGCAAGCGCTATCCGGGCGCTCGATATATTTCACCTTGGGAAAAGGATTAAGATTAAGCCACTTTTTATTTTTTAACAGCTGTTCCGCAAGGCTCTCCTGAGACATACAGAGAGCCTTGGTTTTTATTTTTGTGATTTTTTCGCGTATTTTGTCCACCAGTCTCATATCAACCCTGTCTGCGATATAAACCATCGCAACATCGGTTTTCGAAATATCTCCCACACTGAATCTTTCAAAAGACAGCTCCGGTGTACGGATATATCGCCGTATGAGAATGGTATTTTTGGTCAGATTTTCGTTAAATCCGATATGCGGTCCGCGCAATGTACGGCTTTTTTCCGGTTCCTCCACTCCCCTGTCGGGATAAGTTCTTACATCTATGACAAGTGCCTGCGAGTAGCCGTCGATGAACATAGCCACATTTCCGCACAGCACGGCATCAACTATCTTTTGGTCATCATCGCTCACAAAGCTTTCTATTCTGGGTACAACCGCCCTGGCATATTCGTCCATATCGGAATAGTCGCAGTCCTTGGTATAACATATTTTTTCATGGAATCTCAGCGTGTCCGCGCTGTTCACAAATCCCTCAATGTAGTAATAGCATGCCTCGCGGTTACCCGCCTTCATAGTAGTTTTGAGTACATCGAAAGTGCGGTCTGTGTGCAAAAGGCTGTCAAAAAGCTCAATATTCTTCTTAAGATTGTCTGTCATACGGTTTTCCCTCTCTTTTTATGGAAACAAAATCAAATATTTTGTGCTCAGATATTTACTTTTAGTTGTTTTTGTGGTATACTTATACAGATAATGGCGGAGTTTTTTAACTCACTGTAAAATATTATATCATTTAACAATTTTTATTGACACAGCGCACTGTTTTATGGTATAATATGTACAATACATATAGAAACACAGGTGGACTTTTTGGGGAATGTTATAATGATCACCTCCTGCAAAGGCGGTGTGGGTAAAACAACCGTAACCTCAGGCATTGCCGCGGCACTGGCATTGCAAGGCGCGAGCGTTATTGCGGTGGATATGGACTTTGGCGTACGCAGCCTTGACCTTGCTCTCGGCTTCGAGGACAGCGTATGCGCTGACGCTTACAATCTGATAACAGGCAAATGCGCGGTAGGAGATGCGTACACATCCGGATATTCTCTGCCTTCTCTGGCTTTTATGCCCGCACCAATAGGCTTTGACTTAAATATGCTGGAGGAAATAACTGCCGAGCAGGTCGATTCGTTTTTAAAACAGCTGAAAAGTGAATTTGACTATGTTCTTCTGGATATGCCGGCAGGCTTCGGAAAGCTTTTTGAACTGGTTGCTCACTCCGAGGCAGTGGACACGCCAGTTGTAGTGTGCTCCCACAGCCCATCTTCCGTACGTGCGGCGGAAAAAACCGCATTTGAACTTTGCCGTCTGGGAAAAAACAATCCACGTCTGGTTATCAATATGTTCAATATACCGTTTGTAAAAAAAGGCATTTACCCCGGCATAATCGACATAATCGAAAGAAGCTCCGTAAAGCTCCTCGGTGTCGTTCCTGCCGACAGCGGTATTGACGGTATTCAGCAGCATGGCGGTCTTATTAATTGTCTGACGCTGAAAACAGACGGAACAAAAGCCATAAATAATATTGCGTTACGACTCAGCGGACAGCGCGTAAGCCTTATGGACAGCATTATGAAGGCATCCAAACGCGAAAAACTGCTTTGACAAATTCTAAAAATAAAGGAGATTTTATATGGAAATTGCTTTAATCGCTCATGATAACAAGAAAGAACTCATGACTCAGTTTTGCATCGCATATTGCGGGGTCCTTTCAAAGCACAATATCTGTGCAACAGGTATTACCGGCAAGAATATTACCGATGCTACCGGATTGAAAATAGAGCGTCTTTTAAGCGGTACCCAGGGCGGCGATCAACAGATTGCATCCCGTATATCTTACAATGAAATTGACGTTCTCCTCTATTTCAGAGACACCTCTCCCAACAGCACTTTTGACGAAACAGAGATGAATATTCTTCGCCTGTGCGATATATATAATATTCCCGTCGCAACCAACATTGCCACCGCAGAGGCTATAATCATGGCTCTCGACCGCGGCGACCTTGATTGGCGCGAAATCGTTAATCCCAACAAACATTAAACTGTAAATCATTCAAAGTACAGTGCACATATGTGGCTGTACTTTGTGTACGTCAATACCAACTATGACAAAAGAAAGGATTGTTCACTTTGATACAGAAACCCAGAGGAACTATTGATATTCTCCCCGACAAAGCCGCAATATGGCTGGAGGTGGAGAACCGTATACGCAAGATCGCAAAACGCTACGGCTTCGGTGAAATACGCCTGCCCACCTTTGAGGTAACCGAGCTTTACAACCGCGGTGTAGGAGACACCTCCGACGTTGTGCAGAAGGAAATGTACACATTCACCGACAACGACAACCGTTCCATCAGCCTTCGCCCCGAGGGCACTGCGGGTGTTGTTCGCAGTATAATAGAAAACGGACTTTGCTCCGAAGCAATGCCGCTGTCTCTTTATTACATCATCTCCTGCTTCCGTTACGAAAAGCCACAGGCCGGCCGATCCAGAGAGTTTTTTCAGTTCGGTGTGGAAATGTTCGGCGCCGATTCTCCGACCGCAGATGCAGATGTAATAATGCTTGCTTCCGATATTTTTGACGAATTCGGACTCAACGTGCGTCTTGAAATAAACTCAATCGGATGTCCGGAGTGCCGTCCAAAATATCATGCGGCTCTCAAGGAGTATTTTGCCTCAAATATAGACGATTTATGCGATACCTGCAAAGGACGTCTGGAAAAAAATCCTCTTCGTATTCTGGACTGCAAAAGCCCCATTTGTTCTGCCATTGCTAAAAACGCGCCTCACACTATTGATTATCTGTGTGATGACTGCAAGAATCACATGGAGGGGCTCAAGGAGCTTCTCACCAAGGCAGGACGTGAATTCACCGTCAATTCCCGCATCGTACGCGGTCTTGACTATTACCGCAAAACGGTATTTGAATTTATCAGCGAGGACATCGGTGCCCAAAGCACCGTTTGCGGCGGCGGACGCTACGACGGTCTTGTTCAGTCTCTTGGCGGTCCCGCACTCAGCGGTATAGGCTTCGGCATGGGTCTTACCCGTCTTATGATGGTGCTTGAGGCTCAGAACAAGCTTCCTGCGGTCAGCGACAGCATAGATATATATATCGCCTCCCTCGGTCAGAGTGCCGTTTCGGAAGGTTTCAGACTTTCTTCCCGGCTTCGCAAAGCGGGCTTCAGAGCGCAATGTGACCTTGTAGGACGTTCTCTTAAAGCTCAGATGAAATATGCCGATAAAAAATCCGCCCGTTTTGTTTTGATTCTGGGCGACAGCGAAATAGAAAACCGCAAATGTATGCTTAAAAACATGCAAACCAGCGAACAAAACGAGGTTTCGCTGGACGATATTCAGTCAATAATAAATCATATTAAATAAACAGGAGATTATAAAAACCATGTACAGAACAATATACTGCGGAGAACTGCGAGAAGAACACATCGGTCAGCAGGTAAAGGTATGCGGATGGGTACAGCGTCAGCGCGATCTGGGTGCGCTCATATTCATTGATCTGAGAGACCGCACCGGCATAGTACAGCTCGCATTTGATGAAAACAGCAGCAAAGACGACTTTGAAAAGGCATTTACCGCCCGTTCGGAATACGTTCTCTGTGCAACGGGTACAGTTCGTTCCCGCGGTGAAAACGCCAAGAATCACAACATTCCCACAGGTCTTGTGGAAATCGCGGTTACAAAGCTTGAAATAATCACCGCAGCGCAGACACCTCCTTTTGAAATAGTTGACAACTCCAATGCACGCGATGAATTAAGACTTAAGCACCGCTATCTTGACCTGCGCCGTCCCGAGCTGCAAAGCAAGATAATTGCGAGAAGCAAAATCGGCACCATCGTACGTAACTTCTTTGCGGACAACGGTTTTATTGACGTAGAAACCCCTATTCTTGTAAAATCCACCCCGGAGGGTGCACGTGACTACCTTGTTCCAAGCCGTGTTCATCCCGGATCTTTCTATGCGCTCCCCCAGTCTCCTCAGCTTTACAAACAGCTTCTCATGGTATCCGGCTTTGACCGTTACTTCCAGATAGCACGCTGCTTCCGCGACGAGGACCTGCGTGCAGACCGTCAGCCCGAGTTCACACAGATAGATATCGAGATGTCTTTTGTTGACCAGGAAGACGTAATTGAGATAAACGAGCGTTTCCTCAAGCATCTTTTTAAGGAATACAAGGGCATCGACATTCAGCTTCCTCTCATGCGTATGCCTTATGACGAGGCTATGCTTAAATACGGCTGTGACAAACCCGATTTGCGTTTCGGTTTTGAAATAGTTGAGCTTACCGACATCCTTAAGGACTGCGGCTTCAAGGTATTTGCCGACACAATTCAGAACGGCGGAAAAGTACGCGCCATCAACGTAAAGGGTGGCGGCACATTTACACGTAAAGAAATTGACAATCTTACGGATTTTGTCAAGACCCAGTACAAAGCCAAGGGACTTGCATGGACAAAAAACAACAACGGAGAAATTTCTTCTTCCTACGCGAAGTTCATTACTGAAGAAGAAAACAAAGCAATTTACGATGCAATGGGCTTTGAAAGCGGCGATATTATATTCATCGTTGCCGACAAGACAAAGGTTGTTTGCGCGGCTCTGGGTGCTTTGCGCTGTGAGGTTGCAAAGCGCATGAACATTATTGACCCCAACGATTACAAGCTTTTGTGGGTAACAGACTTCCCCATGTTTGAGTATGACGAAGAGGAAGACCGCTATGTTGCTACCCACCACCCCTTTACCGCCCCCCGCGATGAGGATGTCCGGTATCTCTTAAGCGACCCTGCCAAGGTTTACTCCAAGGCTTACGACATCATTATCAACGGAAGCGAAGCAGGAGGCGGCTCGGTACGTATCCACACCCCTGAGGTTCAGAACAAGGTATTTGAAGCCATCGGACTTTCAAAGGAAGAAAGCGAAATCAAGTTCGGCTATCTGCTGGAAGCCTTCAAATACGGTGTGCCTCCTCATGCAGGTCTTGCTTACGGCTTTGACCGTCTGGTTGGATTACTGCTTGGTACCGATGCAATACGCGATGTAATTGCTTTCCCCAAGGTCCAGAATGCTTCGGAGCTTATGACCGACTGTCCCTCCGAGGTCCCCCAGAAATCTCTGGATGAGCTTTCCATCGCACTTAATCTCCCAAAAACGGAAGAATAAGATTTATTTGTTACACAGAGGCACTGTAAATGGCGCCTCTGTGTAATTTCACTTACGAAACGAGGGATATTTTGAAAAAGACTTATATTACCAATATGCCGGATCATATCGGCTCATTTCTGAAAGCCAGCAAATGTTTTGCGGAGCTTGGCATAAATATAACACGTGTAAGCTACAACAAAGCAGTTGATGTTCACACACTTTTCATCGATGCAGACGGCACACCGGAACAGCTCGAAAGGGCAGATGAAATACTTTCGGACTTTGGGTATCTTCAACAGAATGATAAAAAATCTCCCGGTGTTGTGCTGCTTGAATTCAGATTGGAAGACCGACCCGGAAGCGTAACAAATATACTGTCTCTTATAAACGAATTTGATTTCAACATTTCATATATAAGCTCTCAGGAAAACGGAACGGATTACCAGCTTTTCAAAATGGGGCTTTATGTAGAAGATGCGGAAAAGATATCGGAATTTCTTGCAGAAGCCGAAAAGCTGTGCCAGGCACGCATAATAGATTACAATCACTCCGAAAAGGTGTACGATAACAGCATATTTTATAATTCCTTTGTGGAGAGCATCGCAAAAGATCTTATGCTCACCGCAGATATGAAACAGCGGCTCATGATAAACACCAACCTTGCCATGCAGACTTTGGACGAGCAGGGACTTTCGCCTTACAAAACATTCGACAGTATCGGAAAATTTGCCCATCTTCTCATGGCATACAAAAATGACAATTTCATTCCCAGAATAACCACGCACTCTCTTACTGCCCAAACCGAGCTTATTCTGATAGAGCCGCCCTGCGGAAGCAATACCGCTATTATCAAGCATGAAAACGAAGTACTGTTTGTTGACAGCGGATATGCCTGCTATCGAAATGAGATGGAAGAAATATTCCGAAAAGCGCTTCCCGAATACGACACCATGAAGAAAACCGTTCTGGTAACACACGCCGATGTGGATCACTGCGGACTTCTGCCGATTTTTGACCGCATAATAACCAGTTACAAAACAATGGAATGTCTGACAGCGGAGTACGAGGGCGAAAACAGCCTTCGTGAAGAAAATCCGCTTCACAGACCGTATGTAAACATCTGCAAAATACTCACAGGATACATGCCTCCCTCCCCCGACAAAATTGAAGTGTTGTGGGGCGGACGCACAGACCAGAAAGAACCGCTTGTGCAAACGGGATTTTTCAATTTTGGTGATATGCACTTTGAAGTATATGAAGGTGCAGGCGGACATCTTCAAGGCGAAATAGTGCTCATTGATTATGCAAATCACGTTGCATTCACAGGTGATATATATATAAATGTGAGAGGGCTTACACCCGAGCAAGCACAATACAACCAATACGCGCCAATACTTCTCACTTCGGTGGATACAAAAAAGGAGCTTTCCGCTTTGGAGCGTAATGCTGTTTTACAGCGTCTTGGTACGGGAAAATGGCAGATATTCGGCGGACACGGATATAAAAAGGATTATTCAATATCACTTGAAAAATAAAAAATGCGGTGCTGAAAAATCAGCACCGCATTTTATCATATATTTAACACATCAATCAACAGTTACAAATACACCGTCGCCCTGTTCAAGCTTTACGGTGTACACGCCGTTTACGGGTGTAAGCTCCTGAGGTTCGCCATCGTAGTAAAGGGTTACCTTGCCCTGAGCCTTAAAGGTGATTACAGAGCCCTTGGGTTCTTTCCAGTCCTGCTGATTAACGAGAGTAAAGGCGTTGCCCTTTCCCTCTTTCTTTTCAAAGCATCCGACCAGAAGAGGTGTATCACAGGTAAGGTCGGTAATTGCCTTGAATTCTTTATACGGATTGTACATTTCAAGATAAGGAGTAGCTTCGGGAGTAGAGTTTACATTGAATGCTCCCACGTATTTATAAGATACATACAAATCAGACAGCTTATGAAGTCCCTGTGCCATGCGCTGAATGGCAAAATAAATTTTTGTCTTGTCTCCGCGCACGTCAAAGGCACATCCTGTATGAGATGTACAAGTAGCAAAGATATAGTAAAGAATAGTCTTGGCACCGAAAGACAGCATAGTGTATGCCTGCCATCTTATTTCAGCCTCATTGGGCTCGCGTACCCAGCTTCCCCAGGAACAGGTCTGGATATATACCCAGAAGTCACGTCCCGAATCCCGGCAGGCATTCGCAACGATTTCGATGTTCTTCACATAATCCTTATAGTAGGTAGGAGTATATTCTGCAGGGAACATTTCCGGATATTTTGGATGAGGCTCTCTCATGCAAGGGTAAATATCAACGCAGATATAATCCGTATCAAGCTTTTCAACGTATTGATCAACATATTCCTGATATGTAGCCGCCGCGGTATCAAAATACTCAATGGGTGCCATCCATGCACCTCCGGCCAGCTGGCGTGCGTTTGCATACATTGGCAAAAGGTTGATGTACGGACGCTTGCCCGGATGCAGTGCTCTGAAATCATCCACTGATTTTCTCAATTCGTCATAATGAACGGTGCCCGGTTCGTCGACAAACATGTAAGTGGTAAATGCGGGCTTGTCCTTAAACCACAGATTATCGTTTTTTTCCTTGTCAAACATATGTGCGCCCATAAAGTGCTTATCGGTGCTGTCGGCATGAGCTATTGCTTCAATACCGTACTTGGCAAGTAAATCGAGGAATTCTTCACGCTTATCGGTGGGAATATGGTCAACATTAATGGTGAGTATGTCAATTCCTGCTTCGGCAAGTGCTTTTACATGCGCCTCATCATAGTGAAGTGTTGCCAGCATCGCACCTGTGCGTATACGGTTATCCTTAAGGGTCTCAACAAGTGTTTTTTCAGCCATTTTTCTTTTCTCCGTTTCTGTTTGCAACAATTTTATAATACAGCGTTTTTAGCTGTGAACGTTTAAAAGCATCCGGCAGTACAACACCCGGCTCATAGGCTTCGGGAATTGCACCGACGGTATAGCCTGACAGCTTATCGGCAAGCACAGCCATTCTTTCAAACAGTGCATCCGTATTTTTATCATCACGGAGTGCATTGTAGTACTCAACGCAAAGGAGCATGAATTCATATACGTCCCTGCCGTATATCAAACCTCTTATATCCTCGTCGAGCTTTGAAATGACCTGCGGTCCTGCCATCAGCTTTCGCAGTTCGATTGGATTGACTGCATTTGCGATTCCGTCGAACATATCTGTACTAAGCTTTGAAAGCTCTTTTTTCTTGATTCTGCCAAGTCCGTCAAGTGCCTTTTCGAGTAAACCGAGCGCTCTTTTTCCGTCCTGCTCCTCTATGCCGTCCAGATGGGTTCCTTTGCCGACATTTCCGTCAGGCTTTTTACCATCCCAGCCTATAAGACGGGTAAGTATGGTATTTCCCCACCCGCGCCAGGAATAGACGGTTTCGCTTGCACTTTCCACCATTTCGTAACACTTTTTCGCCTCAGCCGCATTATCACCGAACAAATCGGAAAAATATTTATCAACCTGCGCATCTACATTACAATCAACATTTCTTGTGATTGCGGCATACAGATACTGCGTCAGCGTACGTACACCCCATTCAGCCATGGGGACGTGCATGTAGATGTTAGCTTTAACACCGCTTCTGATGTAATATTTCAAATCATTTTTAAGTCTTTTTGTGAAAAGAAGTGGCAGATCCTCATGCTTGGAAACGTTATAATATTCATTGACCTCTACATCAATGCCCGTTTTCAGCCATCCCTCGAGTGCACGCTTATAGCCTGCATTGCGGCCACAGCTTTCATCATCAAAGTCATGGGCGTAACATCTGAGTATGGGGGAATATATAAGGAAATCGCCTGCATCAATAAGATTCTGCGGCACAGGATTACGCGGTGGCTGCATACTGTCCGTACCCTCATATGCACTTACCTTGAGTTTAACCTTTCTTTTAAGCTCCCCGCTTTCATACGCACGGTTTATGCTGTCACGTACAGCAGAAGCGTAGTACAACGTCATATCGGCACCGTTGCCTAATGCTCTGCATTTTTCACAGTTACAGCTTGCCCCCCAGGTATCAAAGCCTGCCATCTCACAGGCATCCGCGTCCTTCCACTCATTTTTTAGTTTGTCGACAAAGATTTTTCCCAGTTCCTCAAGCAATCCCTCGTTTGTAGCACAAAACTGGACGTGCTGTGCATTTTTGTAAGTTATCTCGCCGTCCCTTTTGCCATACCAATCTTTATGTGCCTCAAGATATGTTCTTCCGTCAGCGGTTATATTGTAGGGGTTAAGCATATCTGTAAATACATGTCCGCCGTTCTGGAATACAAAGCCCAGCTTTTGCTGAAGCTTTTTGGAATTCGCATGGCAAAGATGTGTGTTAAGGCGATTGTGCGCCATCCACATAATAAACTTTACAGATTCCTTTGAAAGCTGTTCAAAATGAAAACCTCTGCCGTTGGGCATGTCGTACTTATAGTGCCTGCACTCAGGGAATACAAATCCGGTGCTTTCGGGAATATAGGTTTCATCCTGCGAATACCATCTTATCCCCTGAGCTTCCAAAAGCTCATATGCCGCATAAAGTGTTCCGATGCGTCCGTTGCCGACAAGGCATATATCGTTGCCGTCGCGGGTGATATCAAATTCTTCACCGCTCATACCGTTTTCACTCAGGATTATGTTTATTCCGTTGCCTTTTTTATTGGTGACATTCACCTCATATCCCATTTGCCCCAGATGATTGCACAATTCTTCGGCGGCAAAGCACACGGTGCATCTCGCGGCACAAAAAGCATCATTCTCGAAATCCACATTTCTTTCGTCATGTGCCCATAATTTATAAAATTTGTCCCCGTTTTCGTAGTGGATTATTATATTTATTCTCATCATAATATGCCTTTAATCCACTGTTACAAACACACCGTCGCCCTGAACAAGGGTAAACTCATAAAATCCGTCAACACCGGGTGTGCGCTTTTCGGGGACTCCGTCGTAATACACGGTTACATCGCCGTCAATTTTTGCTTTTATAACAGACGTTTCGGGGTTCTGCATATCCTGCATATTAACAAGAGTGAATGCTGTGCCCTTTCCCTCCTTCTTTTCAAAACAACCAACCAGAAGAGGTGTATTACACTGAATATAGGTTATTGTATCAAAGCTCTTCAGCGGCTCATGCATCTCAAGATAAGGAGTAGTTTCGGGAGAGGAATTTACGTTAAACGCACCGATATTTTTGTATGTAACAAAAACATCGGAAAGCTTGTGCAGACCATTGCAGGCACGCTTGGAAGCAAAATAGAGCTTGGTCTTGTCGCCGCGCACATCAAAAGAACAGCCTGTCTTGGCACCGTTGGGGGCAAAGGTATAATAAAGAATATTCTTTACGCCGAAAGACAGCATAGTATATATCTGCCAGCGCAGATCTGCCTCATCAGGGTCGCGCACACTTCTGCTCCAGGAGCAGGTCTGAATATAACACCAGAAGTCGCGTCCTGTCTCGCGGCAGGTTTTTGCCACTATTTCAATGTTTTTCACATAATCCTTATAAGTGGTCTTCACAAACTCCGCAGGAAACATTTCGGGACATGACGGATCGGGCTTTCGGTGACAAGGGTAAATATCTACGCAAATGTAGTCAGTCTTTACCTTTTGAACATATTCATCGAGATACTGCTGATAGTCGGTGGTGGGGGTTTCAAAGTACTCGATAGGTGCCTTCCACGCACCGCCGGTAAGCTGTGCGGAGTTAGCGTACATTGGAAGAAGATTTACGTATGCCTTTTTGCCGGGGAACATTTTTTCAAATCTTTCAACTTCCTGTCCTATAACGTCAAAGTGTTCTGTTCCGGGCTCATCAACAAACAGGAAATAAGTAAACGCAGGCTCGTCCTTGAACCATACCTCGTCGGCGGCTTCTGCATTGAAATATCCCGCTTTGTTATAATACTTCTTAAGAGATTCCTGGTGAACGCATGCTTCAATGCCGTACTTTGCCAGCCATTTGAAGACATCGCCGCGGATTTCTTCTTTTATACCGTCTACCACAAGTATTGCATAGTCTATACCTGCTTCCGCCACAGCCTTGATGTGCTCTTCATCAAAATGAAGAGTAGGTGTCCAGGCACCTATGCGGATACGGTCTTTTTTCAGCAGTTCAACTGCGGTTTTTTCTCCGGACATTATTATTCTCCTTTCAATCCACTGTTACAAATATACCGTCGCCCTGAACAAGGGTGAATTCATACCAGCCGTCGCATGAGGTACATTTTGTGGGTACACCGTCACGGTACATGGTGACATTTCCGTTAATTTTGGCTTTTACGCTTGCGGTTTTGGGGTTCTGCCAATCCTGCATATTAACAAGAGTAAACGCGCTTCCGCTACCCTCTTTCTTTTCAAAACAGCCCACAAGAAGAGGTGTTTCGCACTTGATTTCGGAAATTGCTTTGAAATCAGATGCGGGATAAGGATTTTCCATTTCAAGATAAGGAGTTGTCTCGGGGGTGGAATTCAAATTGAATGCACCCAGGTTCTTGTACTGCACATAGACATCGGAAAGCTTTTTAAGACCGTTGCACAAACGCTGGGATGCAAAATAGAGCTTTGTCTTTTCTCCGCGCACATTCAATACACATCCGCTGTGAGAGGTACGGGTAGCAAAGATATAATACAGCAGTGTTTTTGCGCCGTATGAAAGCATGGTATATGCCTGCCAGCGAAGCTCGGCGCCGTCGGGCTCGCGTATACCTCTGCTCCAGCTGCAAGTCTGTATGCATACCCAGAAATCACGGTTGGATGCGCGGCATACATCTGCAACTATTTCTATACTTCTGACATACTTGGGGTATGTGGTTTTTATGTACTCGGCAGGAAACTTTTCGGGGCACGCCGGATCGGGTGCTTTGCGGCAGGGATATATATCGGTACAGATATAGTCGGTATCTATTTTTTCAACATACTCATCAAGATACTGCTGAAAATCGGTAGAAGGCTGTTCATAATATTCAATAGGCGCCTTCCATGCACCGCCGGTAAGCTGTGCGGAATTTGCATACATAGGAAGGAGATTTATATACGCTCTCTTACCCGGAAAAGCTTTTTTGAAAGCCTCAACCTCTTTCCCAAGCACCTCAAAATGCTCTGTTCCCGGTTCGTCAACGTATGTATATGCAACAAAAGACGGTTCATCCTTGAAGAACATCTCGTCCTTTTTGTCAAGATCCAGCAAGCCCGCCTTTTCATAGTACTTCATGAGACTTCCTTTTCTGACAGTAGCCTCTATTCCGTATTTTGCAAGCCATTTGAAAACATCATTTTGCTTTTCCTCGGGAATAATATCAAGGTTAAGCACAGCAAAATCAACGCCTGCATCTGCCAGTGCCTTGATGTGTTCTTCGTCCGAATGAACAACAGGTGTATACGCACCAATTCTAATACGATTATCCTTCAGGGTCTCAACCAATGTCTTTTCCTCAGCCATTTTATTGTTCTCCTTTTGATACATTTCATTATTGAGATAAACTCAATATTATTTCAAGTCAATTCTACCATATAAATTATATCAAGTCAATACTTTACGTGAATTTATCAACAAAAAAGTCAAAAATACAGCAAAAAGCACGGCAATGCTTTTTGCATTGTCGTGCTGCTCACATCAATATCAGTTATTCGCGCCGAATTTCACAAAAGAATAATATCCATAGCCCTTTCCGCTTCGGTCTCGATGCCATATGACCGTACGGTCAAGAGTTTTTTCTACCCAGAATTTTGTAATGGAAGATGTGTTATACAGTATTCTGGCAGTATCGGAACGCTTAAGCGGATAGTCAAATGCTTCGCCGTCATCCACGAAGTCCAAGAGACCCAATTCGTATCCCAGATTGTAGTACGCAAGAGGATACCCGCCGCTCGCCTCAACATTCATGTTATGCGTAAAGTCCTTGACTATTGTTACTATTTTCATTGCCTGCTCTGCGGTAACCGTTTCATCGGGGGAAAATATGCCCGGATCAGTACCGTTGACGGCACCAATTTCCGCCGCCTTATCAATATAACCTTTTGCCCAGTGGTCGGCGGTTACATCGCTGAAAACAACCTCTTCGTTCTGTGAGGGCTGTATACCGAGATAGCGAAGGAGTGTCACTGTAAACTCGGCACGTGTTATCTCATCATGCGGGCGGAAGGTTCCGTCCGGATAGCCCACAAAAATTCCGGAGGCGGTCATATCGGCAACAGCGTTTTTGTGATGGGCTGCCACGGATTTTGCATCGGAATATCCGCCGAGTATGACATCATCAAGATTAAAAATATTTACGGTGTACTGAATGGAAGTTTCCTGTCCGTCGGCAGTTTTTATACCGAACACCGTAACATGTATGCCGTATTCCGAGAACTTTGACCATATCTCCGCATCCTGAGCAAGCGGCTTAAAAATCACGGTGTATGTGTCGGGATTTACACCGACGTACACGTCATCACTATTATAATAGCTATACTCGCCCTTGCCTGTCAGCTCTATCGTTTTATCGGTCTTAACGTTATCAAGGCGGATAACCAACTCTTCAAGCACGGGGACGGAATACTTTTTCGGATCAAGTGTTATGCTCCAGGGAATATTTTCCTTAAGAAGCGTATCGGGGAAATCACCCGATGCCGGCCAAGCCACATAGTCGTAATCGTGCACTTCTTCAGCTTCCTTTGTGCTTACGGCAGCATAACCGTCAAAAAAACCGAAGCTTACCGTTTCAAGTGCGGGAGAAAGAAGAATTGTGCGCGGCAAGACAGTTTGCATATTCCGTGCACGGCTGTTTATCAGTCCGGACACAGAAAGATCAAGTGTGTCAAAGCCAAATGAGGTAAGAGATTTTTTCAGTGCATTATAGCCTTGTCGGTAAAAATCCTCATTCATATACGGCGGAATGCTTTCAGCGTCCGAAAACACCGCAGCACTGTAAAGAAGCGCCGCTTTCTGCATCTCATCATACTGCTCGGCATTATACGAAACCTCGTCGAGTCCTGCAACAAAACGGCAGAAATTAAGATAATTCACCCCATCAGCAACAAAGCCGGGCTTGAGTCTTCCGGCTGTCCAGCCCTCGCCGCTTACCGGCTTTTCCTCGTATGGCTGAAGGTCGAAAAACGAGGGCTTTAACTGCTTCCATTTTTCCGCTATTTCATTTTTATCCGCAGCATAGGCGGTAAAAACCAGCACTGCGCAAAGCAGTACCGATACCAGAATTTTTTTCATATCCATTACCTCTTTTCAGTGTTTCTTATTTTATCACACATTGCAACTTTAATCAACGTTCAAATGTAAATATTCACACGCCTTGACAAATCCGCCAAAATATTATATAATTTAAAGCTGTAAATGTAGACTGAAAAACAGCGGTTAAGTTCCGCAATAAAGTAAAGAGGTAAAAAATGTTAGTACTTGTTATCAACGCAGGAAGCTCGTCACTGAAGTATCAACTGTTGGATTCCGAAACCTCCCGTCTCATCGCAAAAGGAAACTGTGAAAGAATCGGTATTGACGGCATTATCACCCACAAAATGCCGGGCAAAGACACCTACACAAAAAACATCGATATGCCCAATCACGCACAGGCAACAAAAATACTGGTTCAGACGCTCACCTCCACATGCATAAAATCCATGAACGAAATAGGTGCGGTGGGGCACAGAATCGTGCACGGCGGTGCATATTTTTCGCAGTCGGTACGTGTGGACGATGAGGTTATAAATAAGCTTGAAAAATGTCTGGATATTGCCCCTCTGCACACGGCGGCACATCTTATGGGAATACGCGGATGTCTTGAGGTAATGCCCGACACACCTCAGGTATTGGTTTTCGATACGGCCTTTCATGCCACAATGCCTCCGCACGCCTACACTTACCCCATTCCATCAGCGCTTGCTGAAAAATACAAAATACGGCGCTACGGTTTTCACGGCACTTCCCACCGCTATGTAACCGCACAAGCGCTCAAAATGCTTGACAAGCCCGCAGAGGACACAAGAATAATCACTTGCCATCTGGGTAACGGATCTTCGATTTCCGCTGTAAAAGGCGGTAAAGTAATTGACACCTCAATGGGCTTCACTCCGCTGGACGGTCTTATAATGGGAAGCAGATGCGGAAGCATCGATCCCGCCATCGTCACATTCATGTGCGAAAAGCTTAACATGTCCCCTTCCGACATGAACAACTATCTTAACAAAAACTGCGGTCTTATGGGCGTAAGCGAGCTGTCAAGCGACTGTCGCGACTTAGAAAGTGCCATGCTGGAGGGTAACAAACAGGCGAAGCTGGCAATGAATATACTTGTTTACCAGATTAAAAAGCTTATCGGCTCCTACATTGGCGCACTGAACGGTGCTGATGCGGTGGTATTTACCGCGGGAATAGGCGAAAACCGTTCTTTGTTGCGAGAAAAGGTGTGTGAAAACATGGATTTCTTCGGGATAAAGCTTGATAAGGAGCTTAACGCGAAAACGGTTTTACAATCCGATAATGTGGACATATCCGATAAAAATTCTGCCGTAAGAGTTTTTGTTATACCTACCAACGAAGAGCTTCTCATAGCACAAGACACTGCAAATCTCATCGGTAAAAAATAAAAAACTGGGCATTTTGCATAAAAATTCAAAAAGGTATTGATTTTTTTGCCGTTATGTAGTATTATATATCGAAACCTAAATATATTTATATGAAAGGATTTTGACTATGAAAACAAAGATTTCAGCGCTCATACTCGTACTCGCACTCGTTATGTCCTTCGCACTGGTTGCGTGCCAGCCCGAAGCACCCGCTCCTGTTGAGGATCAGCAGAATGTTGACGCAAACGCCGATGACACTCAGGCTCCCGTTGAGGACAACAAGGAAGCTGTTGAAGGCGACCAGACCCCCGTTGAGGACGAACAGGCTCCTGCAGATACCGCAGAGGATGACAATGTTATCATCATGGCTACCAACGCATACTTCAAGCCTTACGAATTCTACGAAGGCGAAAAGATCGTAGGTATTGATGCAGAAATCGCAGAAGCGATTGCCGCAAAGCTGGGCAAAACTCTCCAGATCGCAGATATGCAGTTCGACACCATCCTCACTGCAGTTCTTGAAGGCTCTGTTGACTTCGGTATGGCAGGTATGACTGTTACCGAAGAAAGACTTGAAAGTGTTAACTTCACCTCCAGCTATGCTTCCGGTGTACAGTCCATCATCGTAAAGGAAGGTTCTCCCATTGCTTCCGTTGATGATCTCTACGCTGAAGGCGCCGCTTACAAGGTTGGTGTTCAGCTGGGTACCACCGGTGATATCTACTCCACCGACGATTTCGGTGCAGAAAATGTTGTACAGTACTCCAACGGTAACGAAGCTGTTCTGGCGCTCGCCGGCGGTTCCGTTGACTGCGTTATCATCGACAACGAGCCTGCAAAGGCACTTGTTGCCGCAAACGAAGGTCTCGTTATCCTCGAAACCGCTTATGCGGAAGAAGACTATGCTATCTGCGTAGCTAAGGAAAACACCGAGCTTCTCAATGCTCTTAACACTGCAATTGATGAGCTTATTGCCGACGGCACCATCGATACCATCGTAGCAAAGTACATCAAATAATAGGTTTCAAAATTTAATAACTGGTGAACGGGAAAGCTAGCCTTTCCCGTTCGCAACATATGGAGAAGTTCAAAGTGAAAAACAAAAAACGACTTTTAATTTCCGTCGGAATATGTGTACTTGCTGTGGCAATATTCATCGCAGCGGTTATTATTGCGCAAAATATATCCGGAAGCGTTTCACGCGTTCTTTCGGTTGACGAAGCACAGAAAATAGTAAACGATACTCTCTGCTCCCTGCCATCAAATGTGGCGACGGGTGCAAAATTTATCGCTGAAGGTTCATTTGTTACCGTAAATTCGGTAGACAGCGGTAATGAAAAAGATATTATTTTGGATTGCACCTACTCCACCTACGATGTAGAAAAAGTGGTGCGAGAAAACATAGATCGATATGTCCTTGCGGCATATCAATTCAATATGACCAACGATGCCGAGGGTAAAAAGACAAATGCCACAAAGGTAAAACTGCTTGTGGCTGAGGACATGATCGGCGATCTTTCACTGGCAGAGAAAAAAAGCGGAGAAATCACGCTGTATATATACGAAGTCCGGGAAAACGTGTTTGAGCTGTATCTGTCCGACGACATTATAAACACTATATTCGGCGGTCTTCTGGATGCAAAAGAAATTATAAATAATGCCGATACCGTATCGGTAGACGGCGAAGAAATATCCATTGCCAACAAAAATACATTGCGTACCGGAATAAAGGACTGTGTGGCGCTCAACAACTACGACAGCCGCAAGCCTGACACCAGCATCGGCATTATCAAGGCATGGAACACCTTCAAGTACGATTTCCACAGAAACTTTATTGTCAACAACCAGTGGACTTACCTTGCAAATGGTCTTCTTACAACATTACAGATAACCGCATTGGCTGTTCTTATCGGTATAATTATCGGTTTTATCGTAGCAGTTATCCGTTGCACCAATCAGAAAACCGGCAAGCTCAGGTTCCTGTCTGCAATATGCAAGCTTTACCTTTCCATAATGAGAGGCACACCTATTATGGTACAGCTTCTTATTGTATATTTCGTAATACTTCTTCCCATCGGAGTTGAAAAGTTTCCCGCGGCGGTCATCTGCTTCGGACTCAACTCGGGTGCATACGTTTCCGAAATCGTCCGCGGCGGTATAATGTCTATTGACAACGGTCAGACCGAGGCAGGACGTAGTCTGGGCTTCACTTACATGCAGACCATGCTTTACATTATCATCCCACAGGCATTCAAGGCGGTTCTGCCCTCTCTTGCAAACGAGTTCATCACACTTCTTAAGGAATCCTCGGTTGCATTTTACATCGGTGTTGCCGACCTGACACTGGGCGGTCTTAAGATACGCTCCATCACTTACTCGAACTACATGCCGCTTATAGCAGTGGCACTTATATATCTTGTATTGGTGCTTGGTCTTTCCAAGTGCGTTGCAATACTCGAAAGGAGGCTGCGCAAAGGTGATAACCGTTAAAAATCTTTACAAGGATTTCGGGGAAAAAGGCGAAATCAAAGTATTAAAAGATGTAAACACACACATTCAAAAAGGCGAAAAGGTTGTTATCATCGGTCCCTCCGGCTCAGGAAAATCCACGCTTCTGCGCTGTCTCAACCGTCTTGAAGAGCCTACATCCGGTGAGATATATTTTGAGGACAAGCTTATCACTTCCCCGAAAAGCGATATAAACAAGCTGAGAATGAAAATGGGAATGGTTTTTCAACACTTCAACCTTTTTCCTCACCTTTCCATAATGGAAAACATAACCCTTGCACCGATTAAGCTGTTAAAGAAGTCCAAGGCTGATGCCGAGGCACATGCAATGCAGCTTCTGGAGCGTGTAGGACTTCCCGACAAAGCTAACGCATATCCCAACCAGCTTTCCGGCGGTCAGAAGCAGAGAATTGCTATTGCGCGTTCTCTTGCGATGAATCCCGCTGTTATGCTGTTTGACGAGCCTACATCTGCACTCGACCCCGAAATGGTAGGCGAAGTTCTTGATCTCATGAAGGAGCTTGCCTCGGACGGCATGACCATGGTGGTGGTAACACACGAAATGGGCTTTGCACGCGAGGTGGGCACCAGAGTGATGTTTATGGATGAGGGCAGAATAATCGAGGAAAATACGCCCGCCGAACTGTTTTCAAATCCCTCTCATCCGCGTCTTAAAGACTTTTTGGCAAAAGTTTTATAATTCTAATATACTGATAACGCGAAAGCAAATTTTTTCTTGCGATTGGAGCATCATAAATGAACAAGCTTAATATCGGGCTTATTTTTGGCGGAGAGTCAAGTGAGCATGAGGTATCCTGTGCCTCCGCCGCGTCTATCATCAGAAATATCGACAATCAAAAGTATGACGTCACAAAAATATGGATAGACAAGAACGGTGTATGGTACGTGTATGAGGGTCCCGTGGAGTATATTGACAACGCACAGTTGGCCAACAAGCCGTCTGACGCAAAATTTATTCCCGCGGTTCTGAGCCCCTGCAGTATTACGGGCGGACTTTTCATACTGGATAAAAAGAACAGCTCTTATTCCGTGTTGAAGCTGGACTGCATTATCCCCATAATACACGGTACAACCGGTGAGGACGGAGTTCTTCAGGGCATACTGGAGCTTTCACACATTCCGTATGTCGGTTGCAGAACTGCTTCCAGTGCAGTGTGTATGGATAAAGCTATAACGAAGGTAATTTTGGATTCAAAGAACGTAGTCCAGGCAGACTGGCTTATATTCTACAAATCCGAGTTGGAATCCGATATGGAAAATGTGCTTGACAAGACTTGCACCAAATTTGAATTTCCCATATTTGTAAAGCCGGCGAATACCGGCTCATCGGTAGGTGTTTCAAAGGCGTACAACCGTGAAGAGCTGAGAGAAGCCTTTACCAAAGCCGCAATGTATGATGTAAAAATAATTGCTGAAGAATTCATAGACGGAAGAGAAATAGAGCTGGCGATTCTTGAAACTGAAAAAGACGGCAGCTACGAGCTTATGGTTTCGGAATGCGGCGAGGTAAAACCCGGAAGTGATTTTTACGACTATGACGACAAATACAAAAACGGTGTTTCCTCCACTGTTATACCCGCAGATATTCCTCATGATATTTCAGAAAAGCTGAAAAAGACCGCTGTGGAAATTTTCCGTTTTCTGGAGTGCAGAGGATTTTCCAGATGTGATTTTTTCCTCAGAGGGGAACAAATCGTTTTCAATGAAGTCAATACATTACCCGGCTTTACAAAAATCAGCATGTATCCCCAGCTGATGTCGGCCGTAGGAGTAGGCTACACCGAGCTTATCACACGACTTATAGAGTTTGCAATGAAACAGAAGCATTAATCACAGGAAGTTATGAAAAAGGATATCAACATTCGTATTAAAGAAATCTGGCACAATAATATCGACGAAGGATTATTTGATGTTATGCCTTCCGAAGATGAAGAAGAATCCGCCGATTCATTTCTTGAAGCCATTATGTCGGGCTTAAGCGATCCGCCCGGCACACCACAGGTGGAGTTTACCACTTGCGGTGTAATGGAAGAACAGAACGGCGGAATTTCAATTACATACGAAGAAAGCGAATTGACGGGAATGAAAGGCGCTGTAACTCAGTTTTTCATTGCTGACAGCGGAGTGGTAACCATGTCGCGAAGCGGAGCAAATTCGCTCAATCTCGTATTTGAAAAAGACAAGAATTACATATGTCCCAACGGTGATGAGCCTTTTCTGGTTACCACCCGAGAGTTGAAAAACACCATTTCACCGTCCGGCGGAACACTGGGTATTGCGTATACCATAAATGTCGGTGGAAGTCTTACGGAGCATAACGAATTCAATATAGATATACTGTAAAAACGGAGGAAACAATGAGAAAGCTCAGAATTGCGTGTGTATTCGCACTTATTGCGGTGACACTGGCAACACACGCATTTGCCATCGGAGCACAGCTCCGCCAAATGTCTGTCACCAGTGATACTACGGTAAGTGAATTTCTTGACGGACTTGATTGGCTGAGCGGCTCAAGCCACGGTGCACAATCCAAAAAGTTCAGCAGAATAACCGATATCATATCCCAAAGTTATTACTTCGGCATTACCCGTGAAGAGCTTTATCAGACAATAACCGACGGATGTCTGCTGCGTCTTCCTCACAACAACATAGATTATATTTATCTGCTTATGTTCCGTGCACTGGATAAGTTCAGCTACTATGTGCCTCCGGTGCTTTCTTCACCCTTTGAGGATCCTCACTACACCGGATACGGTATTGTGATTTACGACACCAAACGCAATAAATATTCTTTAACCGGTGAAGGGCTTTATATCGAAGAAGTTTATGCCGACTCCCCTGCCGCGCAGGCAGGAATACAGCCTCATGACAAGGTAATTTCGGTTAATGGCATAAAGGTGGAAAATCTCACTCTCAATGCACTCACCACACTGTTATCCTCTTACGGCGACACGGATGACTGCACACTGACACTTGAGCGCGATAACTCACTTATTGAGTTTACACTGCACAAAAAAAGCATCCCGTCAAGTGAGCTGATGACCTCCTTTTATCCGCAATACTCCACAGCAAAATTTGACATAACCGCTTTCAGCTCCTCTACTTTGGAAGGGCTTTTTGAGCAAGCGGTCAAGCAAACCTATGAAATGGGTTACAAGAATATCATCATAGACTTACGTGACAATCCCGGCGGAGTAATTGATTATGCCATGAACGTCACCGACACTCTCATCACCCAAGAACACAATCTTTTCACATTTGAAACCAAGTACGACCCGTACTTCATGAAGTACGATTCCGACAAAGACGGTTATTCTTTTGAAAAGATTTACGTTATGGTAAATGAAAATACCGCCAGCGCGTCAGAAGCCATGACCATTTCACTCAAAACGCTGGCAAACGCGACAGTTGTGGGCACAAAGACCTACGGCAAGCAGGTAGGACAGGTAATTCATGCGCTGGAAGACAATTCTTCCTTTGCCGTAACCACAATAAAGGGCTACGGTCCCAACGGAGAGGATTATAATACCGTGGGTATTCAGCCGGATTACGTTATAGCTAATAAGCCTGAAGAATTCAAATTGCCCGAAGGTTATCTTCCCCTTACCGTCCAACAGCTTCCGCTTATTTGCGACGGTGGAGACCATGATGCGATTCTGGCTCTGGAGCAGCGTTTTGCCGTTATGAATCATTTACCCGACGAATATGTTGACGGCGTTTATGATGAAAACCTTGATGCCTGCATAAAAATTTTCCAAAATCTTGTAGGTGAAGAAAACTCACAGGTAAGTGAAAAAATCCTCACTTATCTTGATAAAAGTATAGAGAGCTATCCGGGAAGTATTTCGTACCCGAATGACGATCAGCTGGATTTTGTGATAGATCTTATATCCGGTAAAATTCCTGAGCAAAGCAATGCGGTACAGAGCTGAAACCGTGTAGACACCTGACAAACACAAATCACTTCCGGAATTCATCTGGATTCCGGAAGTGATTTTTATTATATATTTATATTTCTGATGTACCAAGATACATACTGCGGTATCTCTGGGGAGATACACCTTTGATTTTCTTGAAAACATCGCCAAAATAACTGCTGTTGTTAAATCCGCACAGTGACGATATGTCCGAAATGCTTTCTTTGGTACTAACCAGCATTTTGGAGGCTTCATTTATTCTGAGATATGTAAGATACTCGCTGAAACCAAATCCCGTACACTTTTTGAACTTTTTGGAAAAATATGTGCTTCCCGTATATGCCATTTCAGCCGCTTGTGCGAGTGTTATATTGTCGCGGAAGTTAACATTAAGAAAATCCACAACCCTCTGAATATTTGCCTCATATTTTCCAAGCATCACGGTGGGCACAGTGTCCTCGTCGCAAATCCTGTTCAAAGTTACCATAAGCTCTGTGAACAGGGAAAATATGACATATTCCGAATACTCATCATCACGTCGGTACTCATTCATTATTTCCACCAGTATGTCCCCTATCTGCTTGCGCTTTTCATAAGGAACACTGATATGAATCTTATCGAAGCATTTCAACAAATTTCTCACCATTGAGTTTTCCGATATGAACTTACGTAGAAATTTATCATTGAAGCTTATAAGATATCGCTCATGCACATCGCTGGAAATCGGCGACGTTTTATGCAACACGTGTTTATCTATAAGTATAAAATCCCCCGGATTCACCGTACAGATGGAGTGACCGACAAAATACTTTCTCTCGCCGGAAATGAGATAATACAACTCATAATGGTCATGAAAGTCGTCGGTTTTCATTTCGTACTTTTTGCTTCTTTTTATTCTATCTATGCTGAAATATGATGTTTCTGCCATAATTAATCTAATTTAACCTCTTTATTTGCCAGATGTTGCAGCAATCGCACTGCATCGCTTATATTTAGAAAGCCATCCGGCACACATTCTGCCGCTTTAAGCTGATTTTTTGTGAGCTGTACTGCATTTGATGCCAGCTTCTGCATGAGAAGAATTGCATCGGATATATTTACATTTCCATCCTGATTTACATCCCCGTAAAGCACAGCGTCATTTGCCGTTATACCGCTGATGTCCGGCTTAAGAAATAATACAGTGTCACTTCTTGAATCGGTTGCCGCGTATACATCATTACCGAAAAATACGCCTCCTCCGTTAAGCGCATCATTTCCGCTGTACACCAAAGACAGAAACGATCCGTCCGAAAAATCTTTTTCTATTCTGAAGGTATTACGGTCGATTTTTTCTCCTTCCAGAACTCTGAAAAAGAATGAAAACAATTCGCTTCCCTGCGAGGCGTCAGTTTTTTCGAGTGAATAAACAGTTATTTTGAAAGAAGTCCGTTCTTCACTTGTGAGCCATTGCACAGCAGCAATATTCATGAAGGATTCAAACGGAGCAATACTGCCCTGCAATGCTGTTTCCACCTCAACATCGCTGTAATCGCTTCTGTCAACAGGAACAACAACCGTAGTATCGTAGGACATAAACACCTCCGCCGTATTTATGAGAGAATCAGAAGTGCCCGTGGCGGTCAGCTTATATATTCCGTCATGCGCCGTATGGGTTGTCAGTTCAAAATCCGTAACAGCATACACCGGCAACGTCACAACGCTCAAGCAAAATATCAAAAACAAAATCTTAGTTAATAATCTCATTTTTTCACCAATCGATGACAACATTGTTTTTATTGGCAAGGTGCTGACAAAGTCTTATTGCATCCGAAGTGTTTAAAGCACCGTCAAAGTGCGTATCCGCACTTTCCTTTTGCTCTTGCGAAAGGATAATGGAATCGCGGGCGGCAAGATATTGTAAAAATAAGATAACATCTGAAATATTCACGGCACCGTCTGCATTGACATCTCCGCCTTTTACATCCAGTCTTACATGAACATCAAATGTGTCGCTTTTTCCGTAATACGAAGCGGAAACCGTACATTTACACTTTTGCGTACTGTCAAAGCCCTGAATAATCGGGTGAATTTTCATTTGCTTATTATCACGTCCCACATATGCCACCGTTTCCATACCATCGGGCGAAAAGTCAGCCCCCAGGCGGTACACTGTTTTATCCGGCATTGACGTAATCTCCAGGGAAGATACATAAAAATGCTCCACAGCCTTTAATTGAGGATATTCATAACCGCCCTGAACATCAATATGCCATTTGTCGGGCGAAAATCCCGTAAACTTTGATAAATCCGTAAGCTCGATCGGACTATTTGTATAACCATCGGCGTAGCAGTACTCCTGCTCCGTTGCATTATCCATGTACCCGCAAATACCGTCACTCACAGCATAGCCATCAGGATAAACGGAAATATCCGGCGAAGCATAGCAACACGACACCTTTCCGTATATCGTCTGCTGTCCGTCACTGCCGTGAGAAACCGTCGCGGTGGTATTTCTACCGACAATTCCTCCGACCAAGCCTACTGCTGCATTGGGGTCTACAGTTGAAACACTTCCGTCAAAATAGCAATCGCTTATTCTTCCTGAGTTCAATCCCGCAATTCCGCCGACAACGGCATTTTGGTTCGTAGCTGTACAAGCCGCCGCAAGTGCACCGGTTACATAGCAGTCACTTACTGTTCCGAAATTCAAACCGCAGATACCACCCAACGACGTAACGCTTGAAGAATTAAGGCTGAAATTCACATCATAAAGTCCGAGGCTTTTTATAATTCCGTTATTGGTTTCCACAAAACCGCAGTATTGGCGTTCCGAGTCGATATTAAGCCCTGCCAAGGTATAACCGTTTCCGTCAAAAGTCTCGGTAAAATCCTCAATGGGCTTAAAACTGTCCAAAGCAGTGCAGTCTATATTATTCGAAAGTTGCGCATTGAACATATAGTAATCACATACGTAATTTTGCAATTCTGCGGCGTCGGATATTTTAACAATATACTTTTCATCACTTATTACCGGGTAATTGAGTACTGAATAATACGTCTTTTCATCAAATATCATAACATCATTGGTATCACGGCAGACATGGGAATCGCTGAATTTATCACTGCGGTAACCCAGGCTGTTATTACCCGCCAAAAGGAACTTGTAATACACTGTTCCGTCATCCGAATCATCCCAGGTGCAGTCAACCGCATACCAGATACCGTCAATATTAACACTGTTCCACATATGAGGCTCGGAGCTTCCGCTTCCGTTATCGGCATCACCCGTTACAATGACACAAGGTATGGAATACTTATCGCATAATATTTTGAATGCTTCGGCATAACCCTCGCAGACAGTTTCGCCTTTTACCAGCATTCCGTACGGCTCGTGGGCATACACGCCTTCAAGAACATATTCCGCGTTATCGCATATATATTTATGTATTTCAAGCAAAACACCGATTGTGTCGTCCGATACAGCATTGAAAGCCTTTGACGCGCTTTGAACAGCATTGTATGCGCCTATCGCATCATCCGAATATCGTTGCTTTACCCTTATACCGATTGACGATTTTATCGTTACCTGACTGCCGTTGGTCTGCAAGGATTCACCAATTGCATAGCTTTGGGCAAAAATCTCGGCATGGTCATATTCAAAAGCATTTACAGCATCACAGTATGCCTGAACCACACGGTCAAATTCCGCCAATGCCTGTTCCTCGGAATTCTGCGTAATGTCAGGTAATTTTATTGAAACATTTTCGGAAACGGGAGAAGCATCCTTGATAATATCATAATACACCTTTGCTTCATCGCTTAACTGATTGTAATAATGCTCATAAACACTCGTTTCGGCGCTCATCAGCTTCGCATCAGGCACAAATTCGGGATAATTAAACACACTGTTATCAAAAGCAACGGCGTATCCCTCTTTACGTGCCGCAACAACGGTAACAAATAACGTGAGTAACAAAACCAATGCACAAATCTTCTTAATCATTAATGTTTCCTCCGTCAAAATAACACAACACTGATAAAAGTGATAAATTATGTATATTGTGTATATATTATATCAATATATTATCTTCTTGTCAATACCCGATTGCAATTAAACCACCGATACATGCATAGGACGATTTTCCGCAATTGCAGATTTCTTTTCAAAAATTTACAAAATATTCATCTATGTGTTTCTCACCCTATTGACAAACGCAGTGTTGTTGTGATATAATGTATGTACCTCTTGTGGGTCTTTTTTTATGGCCTTTAGAGGGAGGTACAAAAATTCGGAAAATAATCAGGAGGTGCCGTATGAGAGTTAAAATTACTTTGGCATGCAGCGAATGCAAGCAAAGAAATTATGACACAATGAAAAACAAGAAGAATGACCCCGACAGACTTGAAATTAACAAGTATTGCCGATTCTGCCGTAAGGAAACTCTTCACAAAGAAACCAAGTAATTCCCTTTATTTACTTTACTAAGAGGAGGTATTATTTTGGCAGAAGAAAAAAATGTTCAGCCTCAGGCTGAAAAGAAACCCGCCGCAGTAAAACCTGCTAAGGAAAAGATCCCCTTCGGCGTTCGCGTCAAGAACTTCTTCAAAAACTACAAAAGTGAGCTTAAGAAGATAGTTTGGTCTTCCAAGGAACAGGTTGTTAAAAATACTTCGGTTGTCGTTGCTCTGGTTGTTGTATCAGGTGTTGTTCTTGTGCTTCTCGACTTAGCATTCAACATGGGTATAACCGCGTTGGGCAAACTTATCTAAAATCCATTTTAAAAGGAAATTGCCATGTTAGAAGATTACGATCCCAGTCCCCGGTGGTACGTTGTACACACCTATGCCGGATATGAAAACCGCGTTGCTGCCAACATCGAAAAAATAGTTGAGAACCGCAACATGGGTCATCTTATTTTCGAGGTCAAGATTCCTACCGAAACAGTGGTTGATCCCGCTGCGGAGGAAGGTGCGAAGGGCGCCGAAAAAGAGGCTCTGCTGTTCCCCAGCTATGTTCTGGTCAAAATGATCATGAATTACGAAACCTGGCATGTAGTGCGTAATACCCGCGGTGCTACGGGCTTTGTCGGCCCCGAGTCCAAGCCGGTCGCTCTTTCCGATGAGGAAGTTAAGCAACTTGGTGTTGACACTACCGTTATCACGCTGAGCTACAAAGTCGGCGATTTGGTTAACATTACCGAGGGTTTTCTTTCAGGTCACACGGCAGTTGTCAAGGAAATCTCGGACGATTTCAAAACCATCAAGGTTGTCGTTCCGATGTCCAACAGAGAAACGCCTGTTGAGCTTTCCTCTTCAAGCGTTAAAAAAATCCAGGAAATATAGCAGTGTTTTCTGCTCGGCCGTTATTATTTGTGCAGTTCTTGCCATGATTGCAGATGTATAACGGTAGCGTGGGAGGGAATAAATTCCCGAAAAATTATTTACCACATTACGGAGGTGTATTAAAATGGCAAAGAAAATTATTGGTTACGTAAAACTCCAGCTTCAGGCAGGAAAAGCCACTCCCGCTCCCCCCGTAGGTCCCGCTCTGGGTCAGTACGGTGTTGCAATTCCTAACTTCACTAAGGAATTCAACGAGCGCACCAAGAACGACATGGGTCTTATCATCCCTGTTGTTATCACCATCTACTCCGACCGCACTTTCTCCTTCATCACCAAGACTCCGCCTGCAGCGGTTCTTATCAAGAAGGCTTGCGGTATCGAAAGCGGTTCAGGCGTCCCCAACAAGACCAAGGTTGCTAAGATAACCAAGGATCAGGTCGCTAAAATCGCTGAACAGAAAATGCCCGACCTTAACGCAGCTAACCTCGAATCCGCTATGAGCATGATCGCCGGTACTGCACGCAGCATGGGCGTTACTGTTGAAGAATAAGGAGGGGTTAAACAATGAAGCAGGGTAAGAAATATACCGAAAGCACTAAAATCGTTGACAGAGCAAAGCTGTACGATGCTGAAGAAGCTGTACAGACCGTTTGTCAGACTGCAAAAGCAAAATTTGATGAAACTATCGAAATACACATCAGACTGGGCGTTGACTCCAGACACGCTGACCAGCAGGTAAGAGGCGCTCTCGTGCTTCCTCACGGTACCGGTAAAACCGTACGTACCCTCGTTTTCGCCAAGGGCGACAACGCTAAGGCTGCTGAAGAGGCAGGTTCCGATTTCGTAGGCGCAGAAGATATGGTCGAAAAGATCCAGAAGGAACAGTGGTTTGATTATGACGTAATCATCGCTACTCCCGATATGATGGGTCTCATCGGTCGTCTCGGTAAAGTCCTCGGTCCTAAAGGCTTGATGCCTAACCCCAAGGCCGGCACCGTTACCCCCGATGTTGCTAAGGCTGTTAAAGAAGCCAAGGCAGGTAAAATCGAGTATCGTCTCGACAAAACCAACATCATCCACTGCCCTATCGGCAAAGCTTCTTTCGGTCCCGAAAAGCTTGCTGAAAACCTTAATGCCATTATGGGCGCTATCGTAAAAGCCAAGCCCGCGTCCTCTAAGGGTCAGTACATCAAGAGCTGCGTAATCGCATCTACAATGGGCCCCGGCATCAAGCTTAACGCACAGAAATTTATGTAATTAAAACATTAACCCGAACCGAGTACATGCTCGGTTCGGGTTAATAATCCACAACCGGATTTCGAGTCGGTCCGTCTGTGACCACTCGTGTAACTCTCCGCATTCCCATTTTTTAAAATATTTACCTCGGGGTGTAGCGCAGTTGGTAGCGCGCTTGCTTTGGGAGCAAGATGCCGCAGGTTCGAATCCTGTCACTCCGATAAAATGATAAAGGCCGATGAGGTGTTTTAGCTTCTCATCGGCTTTTTTATTCTCATTACATGATTGAGTTTTACGTAAAATTAATACTAACGCACATCAGATCAATATCCCATTACAGTGATCCACCTCGTGCTGGATTATTTGTGCCGCAAAGCCGATGTAGCTTTTGATGCGGGTCTGCATTTCCAAGGTCTGATACTTCACCTTGATAGATTTATAGCGTTTACAAGGACGCGGACCGCCGAGAAGCGACAAGCAGCCCTCTTCGGTGTCATACGCACCGTCCTTTTTTATAATTTCCGGATTGAGCATCACCGTGTATGTTGAGGTTCGTCCGCTTTCGTCCAAAAACGCAATAATGCGTTTTTTCACACCTATCATATTAGCCGCCATACCAACGCAGCTTTCCTTGTGCGCCAGTAATGTGTCAAGCAAGTCCTGTGCTGTCTGCAAATCATCTTTCGTGGCGATTTCCGACTTTCCGGCAAGAAAAATCGGGTCGTGCATAAGTTCTTTAACCATTGTTTTTCACCTCACCAATCCGTCAAATACTTAATATGCGTTTTTGTAATTTCACTAAAAATTCATCTGCTTGATTTCGTTCTGTAAAAATAAAAATGCTTTTATCGCTGTACTTACCCAACAGTTCAAATACTTCAGGTCTGTTTTGCAATCGGTATCTTTTTATAAACTCAATAAATTCGCTGTCACTGTCGTCACTCTCAATCCACGGAATATCACTCCGCGGCTTTCCGCGTCTTTTAGTTATACCGTCCAGGCAAATTTCGGTCGGGTAATCCAGAAAAAACACCGTATCGCTCTTACGCAGACGCAGTTCCATTGTGGAGGCATAATTTCCGTCTATTATCCATTGTTCCTTTTCCAGCACATCTGACAGCCGTTCATAAAAAGTATTTTTATCTACCGTTGTTTTATCCGCATTCCAGTACATCATATCCAAATGAAAAAGAGGAATATGGGTAATTCTGTTCAGTTCTCTTGAAAATGTACTCTTGCCGCTTCCCGGGCAACCGACAACAATGATTTTCTTCATACTCTGCACCTGCAATTCATCCTGCAAAACCCATTTATATATTAATATCTATCACCACACGAACGGAACAAGCCTGTATTTCACGCGCTTTTTATAGTCCGTATAGCCTTCAAGCTTTGCCTCCAGCACCTTTTCTTCGTTGATTATTCTGACAACAATTACAGCTATATATGGCAAAAAACAAGCAAATGACCACCATGAACCAAGTGTGAGAGGAATAGAGAAAAACAACCACAGCGTAACTGCGTACATAGGATGCCTGATAATTGAATAAAGCCCGGTATCCGACACTTTCTGGTTCTTCTGTACCTCCACAGACCTTGAAAGCCACGCATTTTCACGCATTACCTCTGCGTAAACCGCATAAGAAACAATCAAAACAACACAAGCCGTTGCAACCAACCATTTCGGTACCTGCGACCATCCGAATCTGAAATCCAGTCCTGCAACAACAAAGCCTGCCGTAAAAAGAAGTGCCGACACAGCTACAACGGCCTTTTGAGTGTTTTCCGTTTCTTTTACATCAAGGCGTTTTTCAAGTAAATTCGGGGCTTTAACATAAAGAACGATGCCAAGAATAAGCATGGGAACAAAAAGCAAGCCGATGAAAATCCACGCGTTCATATATCTGAAAGTGCCTGCGGGCAAAAACAGCAGCATACCCACCGACGCGAGTCCTGCAATATACTTAATAAACGCTTTAATCAAAAGCATTTTTTTGCCCTCCGTATCATTTTAAATAATTTAATAAACTACGTGTTTATATTATACTATATCGCATTGAATTCTGCAAGTTTTTTTACACTGATATATTGCAAAAAATGTAAAACTGTGCTATACTTGAAACAAATAAAAGAACTAAAGAGGTGTTACCATGGATTTCAGACTTGACATAAACCGCGAGGGCGATATCAGAATACTTCAGATTACAGACATGCAGACAATAGACGCATACCAGAGAAGATTTCCCGACAGAATCAAGGGTTGGAGCGTAGAAGCATGGGTGCCTGAAAATAATGAGAAAAACCTTTATTCTCAAATAAGATATGTAGTGGAAAAATCCAATCCGGACCTTATCATCATCACAGGCGATATTATTTACGGAGAATTTGATGACGCAGGCACTTCCTTTGAGGAATTCTGCAACTTCATGGATTCCTTTAAAATCCACTGGGCGCCCGTTTACGGCAACCATGACAACGAAAGTGCAAAGGGCATCGAATGGCAGAACAACAGATTTGCCTCCTCCGAATACTGCTTCTTCAAAAAGGGTGAAACCTTCGGAAACGGCAACTACACCATAGGTATTTACCAAAAGGGTGAACTGCAGAGAGTCCTTATAATGCTGGATAGCCACGGATGCGGCGGAATCGGCGGTGTAAAGGGTGTACACGTAAATGCGGGTCTCAGACCTGAGCAGATGGAGTGGGCTGAGGGTGAAATGAAAAAGATATTTGCCGAAAATCCCGATGTACCTTCGTTTATGTGCTTCCATATTCCTACCGCAGAATTCTGCGAGGCGCTGACCGCAGCAGGCTATCAACCGCAAAAGGATGCTTCCCATACCGAATTCTACTCCTACGAAATCGGAAAGGATGTTCCCGCAAGACCGGGCGAGTTTGGCAAAAAACTGGAGCCCCTTGCTTCAAATGTGCACATAATGCCTTCCATAAAAGCCTGCAACACAGACGGTCTTTTCACAGGGCACGAGCACAAAAACAACTTCAGTGTTGTTTATGACGGCATACGCTTCACTCAGGGACTCAAAACGGGTCTTTATGACTACCACGACAAAGAATGCCTGGGCGGAACGAAAATCACACTCAGCGGACATGATTTCACCGTTGAGCACGTATACTACCCGCTGGAAGAAAAATAATGAAATACACCCAGAATCTTCATACACACTGCACCTATTGCGATGGCAAGAACACTCCGCGTGAAATAGCGGAGTGCGCGCTCAAAAAGGGGTTTGACAGCCTGGGTTTTTCCTGCCACTCTCCTATGTTTTACGCCCCTACCTATACAAAATTCGCACCGGTTCATGAAGATTACAAAAAGGAAATTCTCACGCTGAAGCAAGAATACAAGGACAAACTTGATATTTTTCTCGGGCTTGAATTCGACATATTTTCAAAAGTAGATTTGACCGGCTTTGATTACATAATCGGTGCAGCGCACTATTTTCACATAGGCGATGAATACATAGCTTATGACCGCGACAGTGCAACGGTAAAAAGAGTTATAGACGAATATTTCGGCGGTGACGGATTAAAATACGCCCGCATGTATTATGAGGATATGGCAAGGTTGCCGGAATATGCCCATATTGACATAGTGGGACACTTCGACCTTATAACAAAGCATGTTGAAAACACGGACTTTTTTGATACCGAATCCCCCCTATACCGTTCTTACGCACTTAATGCCCTGCACACTTTGGCAGAAAAAGTAAATATTTTCGAAATCAACACCGGTGCTATCGCGCGTGGATACCGCACTTCGCCCTACCCCCAGCCTTTTATACTCAAGGAACTTAAAAAGCTTGGAATGGGTATAATAATAAGCTCAGACTGTCATGACATGAATTTTCTTGACTGTCATTTTGACAGCGCGTTACAGCTTCTGACAGACTGCGGATTCGGAGAGGTGTATATTCTGACAAAAAGCGGATTTAAATCCGTTCCGCTTTACTAAGAGGAGAATATGAATTACATATCATTAGTAATGGCTGTCTTCGCCGTTATTGCGGCAATTGACAGAATTTTCGGTAACCGCTTGAAGTTGGGCTTGGAATTTGAACGCGGGCTTATGATGCTCGGACCGTTGGCTCTTTCCATGATAGGAATGATTGTTATTTCTCCTCTCATTTCGCACGTGTTACAGCCTTTTCTCGGTTTTATCTCAGAACATGTTCCCGTAGACCCGTCTTCTGTGATTGCCATAATCTTTGCCAACGACATGGGCGGAGCACATCTTTGCGTCGAGATGGCAAATGATGCAAAAATCGGGCTTTTAAATGCAATGGTGGTTTCAGCTATGATGGGAGCTACTGTGTCGTACACCATCCCGGTTTCGCTGGGAATGGTAAAAAAAGAACAGCATCGCGAAATGACCATCGGGCTTTTGTGCGGTATTGTGACAATTCCCATAGGGTGCTTTGCCGGCGGAATTATGCAAGGAATACCATTTATCCCGCTTTTGATTAACCTATTGCCTCTTATAATTGTTTCAGCGTTGATAGCAATAGGTCTTATAAAAATCCCCGATACGTGCGTAAGAATTTTCAACGTGTTCGGTGTTTTCATAAAAATACTCATAACCGCAGGGCTGGCGGCAGGAATTTTTGAAATGCTTACGGGCATAACACTTATACCGTACACTGCACCGATTTCAGAAGGTGCCGACATTGTATTCAACGCAGCAGTAGTCATGACGGGAGCTTTCCCCATGATAAAAATACTTTCTGCCCTGCTTTCAAAACCTCTTTCTTTTCTGGCGAAAAAAGCACATATCAATGAAACATCTGCGACCGGCATCGTATCCTCCATGGCGTCCAGTCTGATAACCTTTGATTTGATAAAGGATATGGACAGAAAAGGCGTTGTACTCAATGCGGCATTTGCCGTATCCGGTGCTTTCACCTTTGCGGGACATCTGGCATTCACTCTGGCATTTGAAGCAAGTTATCTGCCGTGTGTTATAACAAGCAAGCTGATAGCAGGCTTTACAGCAGTGGTTATCGCCTTTCCCGTTTATAAAATAATTTATAAAGACAAAGGCATATAAAAAAGTTCCCGTTAACCCGGGAACTTTTTTATATGTCAATTGTATTTTTGTAGGGTGTGCCGATAAATCCCACTTGTTTGAAATCTTGCATGTTATGACGGATTATGTAATCGATGTATGACACCACCATTTTGGCTGTGAAGATATAGCCCGTCGGAGTCATATGTCCCCCGAGATAGAAATTCTTGCGGAATTCTTCGTCATACACGGGTGCATATTCACGTATATCAAGCACATATGTATTTGAAAAGCATTTTGCCATTTCATACATCAGCTTACGTTGGGCATCACCTTTAGGGCGCCATTCCTCATCCTTTCGGGTGTCGTAAGGGAAGGTCATAAGGAAAAATTTTGCATCCGGCTGAATTTCCTTATAACGCTGAATTATTTTTGCATAGTACCCAGCATATGTAGCACCGTTTTTATTGTAATCCTCAAAGCAGACATCCGACATGGAGCCGATTTCCTGATTCTGACCATAAAGGTCATTGACTCCAAGTGCAATTATATAAGCTTGAGCCGCCTTATCGGAATCCCAGAAGCCTTGGGACCCGGCAAAACTTTCACAGTAAGCCTTGGCGCTCATTCCGCCCTTTGAAAAATTATACACCTTGCATCCTGCCATGCGCGCAATATACTGTCCCCAGGAATAATCGTAAATGTCATGGTATGCCTTCGTTCCGTCCTCACGGGTAGACTCAAATTCACCTGAAGAAAGGCTGTCGCCTACGCAAGCAATGGTGCGAAAAATCCCGCAGTAACCGCCGTCGGTAACTATTCTGTCGAGAGGCTTCTCTCCCGAAACGGGAAGAAATTGAGACATATCCATATATCATTCTCCTTATATCAGTTCTTACGTACCGATTATACATCAAACCGCAAGAAATGTCAATTCTTTTTTGATATCAATTACTCTTACCGCTTGAAAAAAGTAAATCAAAATATAAAATATCGAAGCCAGCTATTGACTTGAACGCCGATTTGCTGTATAATGTATATAATTATATATTCTATTCCAATACTATTTTTCAAAGGGGTATCAATATGTCTGATGCATATATCACACTTGGCGCATCCGCAACAAAAAGCGAAGTACATAAAGCTATAAAAAAGCAAGATAAAGGCGTTTTTCCGGGTGCATTCTGCAAGCTGTGCGAGGACGTGGCAGGCGACAGCAATTATTGCTCCGTCATGCACGCGGACGGCGCAGGTACAAAATCCTCGCTGGCGTATATTTACTATAAAGAAACAGGAGATATGTCCGTATTCGCGGGAATCGCGCAGGATTCCACCGTTATGAATCTGGATGACCTTCTGTGCGTCGGAATTACGGACAACTTCATAATGAGCAATACCATCGGCAGAAACGCTCACCGCATAAGCGGAGATATAATTGCCGCTGTTATAGACGGATATTCTTCTTTTGTTGAGAAAATGAAGGATTTCGGAGTTAATATCACCATGTCCGGCGGTGAAACCGCTGACGTGGGAGACCTTGTTTCCACACTCATTGTAGACTCAACATTCTTTGCACGTGTACCTAAAAACAAGGTTATCGATTGCGCTAACATAAAGCCCGGTAACGTTATTCTGGCACTCGCCTCATCGGGTAAAGCAACATATGAGGATGAATATAACTCGGGTATTTCTTCAAACGGTCTTACAGGTGCAAGACATCTCGTGCTTTCAAGCGTTTACCGTGACAAGTATCCCGAAAGCTTTTCATCAACAATCGAGGCAGGCAAAGCTTACAGCGGAAAATCGCTTCTCACCGACAAGTTGCCCGGAACGGATATTACCGTGGGCAAGGCATTGCTTTCCCCCACCAGAACCTACGCACCCATACTCAAGGAGCTGCTTGACGATAAAGATGCAAAGGTTTCGGGTCTTATCCACTGCACCGGCGGTGCACAGGCCAAATGCAAGAATTTCGGTTCGGGTCTGAGATACGTAAAGGACAATCTTTTTGACACTCCCCCGTTGTTCAGACTCATCGCGGAAAATGCCAACATCGGTGAAAAAGAAATGTACAATGTTTTCAATATGGGACATCGCATGGAAATATACTGCGATGAAGCCACCGCTGACAAGGCTGCCGCAATCGCCGCAAAATACAATGTGGAAGCAAGAAAAATAGGTTATGTAGAAGCTTCACCAAACGGCGAAAACACCGTAATTCTCAAAAAAGACGGCAAAGAATTCGTTTATTGATTAAGGAGAGGTATTATGACAAAACCTCGTATTTTGTGCGTCGGAAGCGCTAACATGGACCTTGTCATGAAGATGGAACGTGTTCCCGAACGCGGAGAAACGCTCATAACAACCCGCGACTATGAATTCGTTCCCGGCGGAAAAGGTGCAAATGCCGCAGTTGCCGCCGCCAGACTCGGTGCGGATACACTGTTTTGCACTCGCGTGGGCGATGATGCAAACGGAAAAGTTCTAAAGGACATGTACGTTAAAGAAGGTATTTCTCCGCGCTTTATAGGTGTTGACAAAAACAACGGCACGGGGCTTGCAGGAATTTTTCTTGAAAGTGACGGAACGAACCGCATCGTGGTCTATCCCGGTGCAAACAATGCACTCAACACTGAAGATCTGGAAGAAGCGTTCATATCTTATCCCGACGCTCTTCTCATGCAGTTTGAAATACCCGAAAGTACCATCATCAGAGCATGCCGTATGGCAGCAGAACGCGGTGTAAAGGTATTTATAGACGCGGGACCCGCAAGAGCAGACTTCCCCCTCAAAGATCTGGGACGTCTTGAAATATTTTCTCCCAACGAGACTGAAACACTGGCGTACACGGGTATATCACCCGACACCATGTCCGCAACCATGCATGCAACAGTCAAGCTTTCGGTAATGGTAAACGCAAAGTACATAGTTCTTAAGCTGGGAAGCCGTGGGGCATATGTTTATGACGGAGTAAATGCGGACATAATACCATCTTACGACGTATGTGCCGTTGATACCACCGCCGCAGGCGATGCATTCACCTCGGCACTTACCTACGAATATCTGAAAACAAACGATATAATACATTCCATAAAATTTGCCAATGCAGTCGGGGCACTGACAGTCACCCGCATGGGCGCTTCCTCTTCCCTGCCCACATACGATGAAGTAATGAATTTTGTTAAAATAAAACAGATACAGTTATAAGGAGAGTTTTATCATGTTGAACGAAGGTAAACTCATTTTTGGAGCATATACCCCTTTTATCTATGATTTTGACACAATCGAACAGCAAGCAAAGGATATGGCTGACGCCGGTATAAACTTTGCAGTACTGGAGCATAAGTTTGATGACTTTACAGCAGAACAGAAAAGAGCGGTTTTTGATATTCTCGGCAAGTACAATATTGACGGTGTATACTTTGACCAGGATATTATGAAGCGCGTTGAAGTACTCGGAAGCGACGCTGCACAGATGTTTGATGCCCCCAAAGCAGAAAACGCTAATTTTTACAAAGACAGCAAAGGCTTCGGCGGTCATATGTTTGTAGACGAGCCCGGAACAGAGCATTTTCCCGAGCTTGGTAAAACCGTTGCGGCATATCAGAAGATGTTCCCCGGAAAATGCCCTTATATCAATCTTCTTCCCATGTATGCAAACCGTGCTCAGCTGACCGGCGGTGCATGGATGTCCAAAATAGAGTATTTCGATACTTCTTCCGCGACTTTCCAGAAATATCTTGATGAATATGTAAAATATGTCCCCACCGACTATATCTGCACTGATATTTATCCCTGCCATGTGGACGGTGAAGGCAACCGCGTTACCTACAACAACTATGTCAAGAGCATCGAAATAACCGCAGACACTGCCAAAAAGGCTGGCAAGGATTTCTGGTGCTGCATACAGACAGCTACTTGGTCGAGCAATATCCGTGTGCCCAATGAGTCTGATTACAGATGGCAGGTATACACTCTGTTGTCATACGGTGTAAAGGCATTTATTTACTACATTTATGCACAACGTCCCAAGCACTTTGGCATGTGTGTGAACGAAGACCTTTCCAAAAACGAAATGTATAACATTTCCAAGCGTGTAACCTCCGAATTAAAGAGATTTGAGGATGTATACCTCAAGTACGAGAATCTGGGTGCATATTCCCATAATTACAGCGAGGCTGTGCCCTATTTGAGAATGGACAATCCCTACAATGGTGAATCTCCCGTAAAGGAAATAATTTGCGATGACCCTCTGCTTGTAGGTGTTTTCAAGGAGAAAAAGGGTAATTCCAAGGCATTTACTTTGGTTAACATGAGCGAACTTGCCAAGGACAAGACTGTAAATGCAAAGCTTAAGATAAACGGCAAGGTCACTGCATATTACGCAGGTATCCCCTGCACAATATATCCTATCGACGGATACTACAACTTCACACTTACCACCGGTGATGGTATTTTTGTGACGGTGGAATGATGAATCTTTTTTATCCCGACTATTATTTTGATAATATTTATCAGGCAACACCTCAGCTTTTTATGGAAAATGGAATTAAGGGTATAATATTTGATATCGACAATACTCTTGCGCCGTACGAAATGGCGTTGCCGGACGAAAAGCTTACGGCGTATCTTAATTCGCTGACAGAATGCGGAATAAAGATTGCGTTTGTTTCAAACAATCACAAAGAACGTGTGGATACCTTTAATATTTTCGGTTGCTACGGCGCGCACGATGCGGGGAAACCCGCACGCCGCGCCGTAAGACTTGCAATGCAACATATGGGAACAGATGAAACTAATACTGCCCTGTGCGGAGACCAGATATTTACCGACATTTTCGCAGGAAAACGTCTCGGGCTTCTGTGCATTCTGGTAAATCCGATAAAGGACAAAACTACACTTTTTTTCAAAACAAAAAGAATGCTCGAAAAACCTATTTTGAAAAGTTATCTGAAAAAACGGAGTGACAAAAATGGGCGCTAAATTCGGTCCCGGCGGAAATTCTGTAGAATTTGCCGCGGCAAAGCTAAAAAAATCAAGTGATATTCCAAAATGGGTTCACGATTACGGTCTTGATGCCTATGAATATGAAGCAGGCAGAGGTGTAAGCGGTTCAATGGAAAGCTTTATGCGCCTGGGCGAAGAAGCACGAAAATACGGCATTTCTCTTTCGCTGCACGCACCCTACTATATTTCACTTTCAGGTGTGGAAAAGGAAACAAGGCTTAAAAGCGTGGATTACATTGTTAAAAGTCTTGAGGCTGCATATGCCATGGGGGCTTCCATTATTGTGGTACACACGGGAAGTGCGGGAAAAATAAGCCGTGAGCAAGCTGTTGCACTGGCGTCTGACACACTGGAGCATGTGATTGACGTTGTTCAATATACACCCTTCAAGGATATTTCCATTGGTTTGGAAACAATGGGAAAGAAAAATCAGCTTGGCACTCTCAGCGAGGTCATAAGCCTTTGCAAAATAGATAAAATCTTCCGTCCCGTTGTTGATTTCGGTCACATCAACGCATTTACTCTGGGCGAAGCATTCAAAAACCGTGATGACTATAAGCGCATTTTCAGTGATATTGCAGAGGGATTGGGCGATGAATATGCCAACACACTGCACTGCCATTTTTCAAAAATACAGTATACCGATGGCGGTGAAAAAAAGCATCTTGACCTGGATGACACAGTTTACGGTCCTCCCTTTGAACCGCTGATGGAAGCAATTCACGAATTAAAACTGTCCCCTACTATAATCAGCGAATCCTGCGATTATATGGACAGGGACGCTTTGAGAATGAAGAACTATTACAACAGTTTGGGTGAAATCTGAATGAACAATATACAAAAATTTCTCTCTCAGCTGTCCTGCGCCGCGATTATACAGAATCCGAAAAACCGCCGTTATCTTACAGGTTTTTCTTCCTCCGACGGAGTTTTACTGATTTGTGAAAAACCGTATCTTCTGCTTGATTTCAGATATGCGGAGTCGGCGCGTATAAAAAAACAGCAAGGAATAATTCCCGCTGAAATCGAAATAATCTGTCCCGAAAGAAGCTTCTTCACCGAGGTTTTACAAATTATGCAAAAGTGTGACTGTAAAACGTTGGCATTTGAAGAAAACTACGTCACTTTCAAGGCGTACAAGGATATGTGCAAGGCTCTTGACGGCATACACCTCATTCCGCTTGAAAATGCCGTCGAAAAGCTTCGTCAGATAAAGAGCGAAGATGAGCTGAAAAAAATAAAAGCGGCACAGGAAATCACCGACAGTGCCTTTGAGCACATTCTTGGTTTCATTTCTCGAGACCGTACCGAAACAGAAATTGCCGCAGAAATTGACCACTATTTTCGACAAAACGGTGCTTTTACGGCGTTTGATACTATTTGTGTAAGTGGCGCGAAAAGCTCCTTGCCTCATGGTGTACCCGAAAACATTCCCATTACTCCAAACGGGTTTCTGACCATGGACTTCGGAGCATGTCTTGATGGATACTGCTCAGACATGACAAGAACCGTGGTCGTAGGCAAAGCGGACGAAAAAATGAAAAGCGTATACAGCACCGTACTTGAGGCTCAGGACGCCGCATTAAGTGTTATACATGGCGGTATTATAGGCAAAGAGGCTGATTCTGCCGCGCGTGATGTCATTTACAATGCAGGCTACAAGGGATGTTTCGGTCATTCGCTGGGGCATTCCTTGGGGCTTGATATACACGAGTCCCCCAACTTTTCACCAAAAAACGAATTTCCCGTTCCGTCGGGCTCCGTTTTAAGCGTAGAACCCGGTATTTACATCGAGGGCTTGTATGGTGTGCGTATCGAGGATATAGTATATCTCACGGACGAGGGCTGCATCAATCTTACACGAAGCACAAAAAAGCTGATAGAGCTATAAAAATCAAACGCGGCAATGCTTGTTGCATTGCCGCGTTATTTTTTTATTATTTTATAGGCAAAACGTAGAAAAGTATCATAAAGTAATGAAGAATACTTCCCGCTATAACAAACATATGCCATACCGCATGCATATATTTCACTTTCAGGCTAAAGAAAATTATACCTGCCGTATATGCAACACCGCCGCCTACAAGCATCCAAAAACCGACAGGATGCATTATTCTGAAAAGCGGAACTATTGCGATTATAGCTACCCATCCGGACGCCACATATGCTATCATGGAAAACTTTTCGTACTTTTCAAGTCCTACGGCATTAAGAGTAATTCCCAGTGCAGCCGCTCCCCATACGATACCGAACAGTACCCATCCGAGTGCTCCTCGAAGCACAACCAGTGTCATAGGAGTGTACGTTCCCGCGATGAGCAGGAAAATCGTAGAGTGATCCAGTATGCGGAACACCTTTTTAGTGGTTCGGTGGGTAAGCGCGTGATAAAGAGTAGATGTTGTATACGTTATTATAAGCGAGGCTCCGTATATAGCGGCAGAAACCACACACCATGCATCGCCGTATATAGCGGCAAAAACTATAGCTATAACACAGCCCGCAATGGAAAGTGCAGCACCAAGGCCGTGTGAAATTGAATTGCACAGCTCCTCACCCAACGTGTACGACGGAATTTTTACGGGAATTTTTTCTTTTGCCATTTTATTCTCCTTTATTATTTGAACAGAGATTCATCAACCTCTTCAAGGCAGTACTTACCCTTATCGTATGCTTCGCGCTTGATCCACTTACCATTGGTAAAGTCGGGAATAGCGACAGGGGCGCTGCCAAGTGCAATTGATTCCTCGGACAAGCAGGTAACAGCCATCCATGCAGCCATATCGTAAACGTCAATAGGCGGCTTTTTGCCGGATTTTATGCTTTCGACAAATGCCCTGAGTACCAGCCAGTCCATACCGCCGTGACCGCCTTTTACGCCGTCATTTTCAAATTCGGTCCAAAGGGGATGGCAATATTTTTCGTAAACAGTGTCAAACACTTCCCATTTATGAGCCTCGGGGCTGACACCGTCAAAATAAATACCATTGCAGTCCTCGCTCCAGATACCCTTTGTTCCCTGAAGAACGTTAGCACGTGAATAAGGTCTTGGCAGAGAGGTATCATGGGTGAGCAGAATAGTTTCACCGTTAGCACATTTAATCATGGTCTGAACGATATCGCCCTGGTTGAATACGCGATTGGTAATAACATCGTCATCAGTTCTGTTAGTTTTTGCCCATTCAACTATACCGCGACTCTTGGAAGCCATAGCTGTGAGAGAAATCATGCGATTTCCGCGGTTAATATTGAGATTTTTTGCGATAGGACCGAGCTCATGGGTAGGATAAAGTTCACCGTTACGCGCGGTATATTCGCCCTGACGGTAATGACGGTTTCTGTCACCTAAGCCGATTTCTTCTCTAAGGTCATGACGATATCCGCCTTCTGCATGGATAAGCTCTCCGAAAAGGCCTTTTTTAACCATGTTGAGCACTGCCATTTCTTTTTTGCCGTAGCAGCAATTCTCAAGAAGCATACAGGGAACTCCGGTCTTTTCATGGGTACGTACCAGCTCCCACAGCTGATTGATAGAGTAAGCGCCGCCAACCTCGGATGCAACCGCAATACCGGCATTCATGGCATCAATACAAATGTCAACATGAGCAACCCATGCGGAAGGAGTAATCACCGCATCAATTCCCTTGATTGCAAGTATATCGTGATAATCCTTAGATGCTACCGGTTCCTTGCCGTATTTATCAATGACTTTCTGCTTTGCGGATTCCATGCGGTCCTCATAAAGATCGCACACGCCGACTACTTTTACGTCCTCCATCTCAAGAAGAAGATTAAGCAAACCGCTTCCTCGTCCGCTGTGACCTATAAAACCTACGTTCAATTTTCTTTTTGCCATTACTCTTTACCATCCTAAAATATAAGATTTATCCGAGATGATTCACAGTAAACCGGTTTTGAAAACCAGTTCTTAAAGTTTCTTTAACTATGATATCATATGATTAAAGAAAATTCAAGAGATAAATTGTGAATATGCAAATTCTCCGATTGATTTTATTATAACTAATTTTATTTAAATGTCAATGGATTTATCGGACATACATGGACAAATCGAATTTCAAATCTCGTTTTTTGTCCAATTATACAAGTCACGGCATAGACATTTCGATTATATGCAATTCTTAAGATTTTCATAAGCATGTCAGAATCAAAACATAAAAAAAGCACTCCGCATGAAGTGCTTTTATGACCCGTAGGAGAATCGAACTCCTGATACCGCCGTGAAAGGGCGGTGTCTTAACCGCTTGACCAACGGGCCTTATAAATAGCGGAAGTGGGATTTGAACCTACGACCTATCGGGTATGAACCGAGTGCTCTAGCCAGCTGAGCTATTCCGCCATATTATTTACTGGGTTAGCCGAGTGACTGACAACCGCGTTCTTTTGCGAATTTATTATATCACAAAAAACTCAGTTTGTCAATACATTTTTTAAAAAAAATTGACGGGTGGATAATCGGATTCGAACCGACGGCCTCCAGGGCCACAACCTGGCGCTCTAACCAACTGAGCTATATCCACCATAAATAAACGTGCCAAGAGGGACTCGAACCCCCGACCTACTGCTTAGAAGGCAGTTGCTCTATCCAGCTGAGCTATTGGCACAAACAAAGCGGGTGATGGGAATCGAACCCACGCATTCAGCTTGGAAGGCTGACATTCTACCATTGAATAACACCCGCAAATAAGCGGTTCTCAAAAACCGCTTGAATATAATAACACATTTTTAGAAAAAAGTCAATAGTTTTCCGAAAAATTATTTATTTTTTTTGAAAATTTCCGGATTGGTCAGCTTTATAAGCAGATTGTTGTCATCCGGCACCTCAGTTTTGCCAAGCGCGGCAATATTTCTGACCATTTCACCGCATTTTTTGCATTTAAAAACAATTATAAATCCTTTTTTCGGATCCGGCAATGTCTGCACCGGCACGAGCAATCCGCCACACTCATTCAGTCGGTCTCCCGGGTTTATATCGACGTGCTTGGAGTGGAGACAGTACGGGCAGTGATTTCTGGAGGTATAACCCAAGGGCGGAACCTCCCTGCCGCAGTTTTCACATATAAATCCGTCGTCGTTCTTTGAAAAGCGTTTTGTTTGCATAACTCCCCCACAGAAAATAATATGTATATTATACTATAAATCTCAAAAAAAGTCAACCTTTTTTCTGTTTTCTATTGACAATAATCATATTTGATGTTAAAATTTAATTGTCAATTAATGTTTTATGAGGAGAACGTTATGTATTATCTTGGTATAGACGGCGGCGGCACAAAAACAGCCTTTGTTTTGTGTGACGACCGCGGAAATATTATCTCAACCCACCGTGCAGGTTCATGCTATTTTTCGGCAATAGGTGAAAAAGCTGTTTTTGATATGCTTCGTGAGGGTTTTGACACGTGCACCAAGGGAATAGCTTCCGAAAACGTGTCTGCCTACTGCGGAATGCCGCAGATCGGAGAATTGGAAAGTGTAGATATCGGTGTTGAAAATATTAAGAAGAATATCGGTTTTGAAATCAATTTCGGCAACGATGTTTTATGTGCCTCGGCCGGTTCTCTGATGTTCCGTCCCGGCATACATCTTATAGCCGGAACAGGCTCCAACGCCGTAGGTACCGACAAAAACGGAAATTCGGTACGTGCCGGCGGATGGGGCTGCGAAATACAAGGTGATGAAGCAAGTGCGTATTACATAGCAATGGAAATGTTCCACGAATTCACCAAGCAGTCAGATCACAGACATCCCAGAACCATATTGTACGAAGCAATACGCAACAAATTCAGCTTGGACAGTGACTTTGATATTTGCAGATACCTTATTGAAGACATAAAAATGGAACGCGATATCATTGCATCCTACGCTGTGATGGCAAGCGAGCTCTACAAATCGGGCGACACTGCGATAAAAAGAATTTTCGAAAATGCCGCGGATGAATTGTGTCAGATTGCCTGTGCTATAAACTCACAGCTTGATTTCGGTGCATGTGCCGAGGTGTCCTATTCCGGCGGAGTTTTCAAGTCGGGTGAGGCAATTCTGGCACCGCTCGAAAAAAAGCTCAGCGAAAACGGTATGAAGCTGTGTGCACCTTTGGCCGACCCCGTAATCGGCTCGGTACTGTTGGCAGCGCGTACAAAGGGTGAAACCAATCTCGAGGTAATGAAACAAAATCTCAAAAAATAAGGAGCACAAAATGGATTTAATCAAACAATTGAACGGAAACCTTACCGAATATCAAAGCATACCCTTCTGGAGCTGGAATGACAAACTTAAGCCGGAAGAGTTACGCCGTCAAATACGTCAGATGAAAGAAGCCGGCATAGGCGGATTTTTCATGCACGCACGCGGAGGATTGCAGACAGAGTATCTTGGCGAAGATTGGTTTGAATGCATCGGCGCATGCATAGACGAGGCAAAAAAGCAGGGAATGGATGCATGGTGTTACGATGAAAACGGCTGGCCAAGCGGTTTTGCGGGAATGAAGCTTCTCGAAAACAAGGATAACTGGGAGCATTATGTGACCTGCGATAAAAAGCCTGCATTCGACAATGAAGCAATGTATGTATACATATTGAAAGACAACAAGCTTATCCGAGTAACCGAAAACTGCGGTGCTGAGGAATACATTTGTGTTTACGACAAACTGAATTCTTCTGTTGTCGATATACTCAATCCCGAAGTTGTACAAAAGTTCATTGACGAAACACACGAAAAGTACTATGCACGTTTTAAAGAAGAATTTGGCAACGCCATGGTGGGATTCTTTACCGACGAGCCTCAGTTCTTCCGTTGGGACACAGCTTACACTCCGATGCTTATTCAGGCATTCAAGGATGAATACAACTATGATATTGCAGACGGTATGGCATATCTCTTTGTGGACTGTGACGGTGCATATGAGTTCCGTTTCCGTTACTGGAGACTGATGAACAAGCTGTTCACCAACAACTTTATAAAGCGGATTTACGACTGGTGCGAGGAGCACAACTGCAAAATAACAGGTCATGCCGTTCAAGAGACTTGCTTCCACGGTCAAATGTGGTGCTGTGCCGGTGTTATGCCATTTTACGAATACGAGCATATACCCGGTATTGACTGGTTGGGCAGAGATATAGCAGATGAAGTGTCTCCCAGACAGGTTTCCTCCGTAGCTCAGCAACTCGGAAAAAAGCATGTACTTACCGAAACCTTTGCCTGCACGGGCTGGGACGTTCTTCCAAAAGAGCTTAAGTACATTGCGGAATGGCAGTATGTAAACGGTGTAAACCAGACCTGTCAGCACCTTATGCCCTACTCCATCCGCGGTCAGCGCAAACGCGACTATCCCCATCATTTTTCCGAACATACCCCATGGTTCAGCGAATATCGCCATTTCAATGACTATTTCACACGTCTGGGTTATATGCTGTCAAACAGCAAGGAGCAGGTCAATGTAGCCGTTCTGCACACCCTGCACTCGGTTTACCTCACCTTCAAGCGCGGTAATGATTACGGCACTACCAAGGAATACAATGACCCGTTCGGAGCACTGGGTGAAAAGCTGGGTGCAGCTCACATTCTGCACCATTATATCGACGAGCTTCTTCTTGAAAAACACGGCTCGGTATCTGACGGAAAGCTAAAAATGGGACTTTGCGAATACGACACGGTTGTCATTCCCAAAGCACTGGGGCTTGACTCCAGCACCGCAAAGCTTCTCAAGGAGTTTATAGCGCAGGGCGGTAAGATATATATTGCCGACCAAAAGCCTCAGTACATTGACGGTGTACCTGCCGATATGGACTGGCTGGAATCCAACATAACCTACGAACAGCTTATAAATCCCGATTACAAGGTGGACAAGCACGACACCGCAGTGCGCGCCACCTACCGTAAGAGTGATTTCGGTGACTTCATCTTTACTGTAAATCTTGATACAAAGAGTGACGCAGACCTCACCTACACAGTTAAAGCAGGCGGTGCAAAGCTGTTTGACGCACAGACAATGGAATACAAGCCCGTTTATTTTGAGAAGAACGGAGAATATATAAATATTCCCTTGCATTTCACCACAGCTCAATCCTATATAATAATGCTGGATAACAACGCTGTAAGTGCCGTAAAGCCAACACAGAAAAAGGCGGTAATGACACTTGACAAGAGCTTCAAAATCAAAAAACGCACCAACAACAGTCTCACTCTGGACTACGTTGCAATTTCCTATGACAACGTGAATTTTGATGAGCCCATGCCGGTAATGGCGGCGTCCTGGCGTCTTCTCACCGAGCGCAAGCAACGTACTGTATACTTAAAATACAAATTTGATGTACGCGAAATGCCGGGCAAAATATTTGTTGAAGCGGAAGATGTAAAGTACAAGAATGTATGGATAAACAATCGCTCCATAGTTCTTGACAAGCAGGGCGAAATAGACCGTAGCTTCATCACGGCAAATATAGAAAACTATGTAAAGCCCGGTATAAACGAAATAGTGTTTGAGATTGACTACTATCAGTCAGAGCATGTATATTATGTAATGTTCGACTGCAAAGAGGGCACCGAATCACTACGCAACTGTCTCACCTTCGATACCGACATTGAAGCGATTTACATCCGCGGTGACTTTACAGTCAAGGCTGACTGTGAAATTACCGACGGTACAAAAGCGACAAAATTTGCCGAGAATTTCTACATTGCTTCCCCAAATTATTCGCTGGACGCTTCCTATATTCCAACCGAAGGCTATCCGTTCTTCGCAGGCGAAATAACGCTGGAAAAGACTTTTGTCACTGATGAAGAATCACTTGAATTAGAGTTGGACGGACGTTTTGCTTTCTGCGAAGTGATACTAAACGGCAATACTGTCAAAAATCTGATGTTTGACAACACCTGCGACCTTACAGGTTATCTCAGAAAAGGCGAAAACGTGCTCACGCTCCGTCTTATTAACGGTAACAGAAACCTCCTCGGACCTTTCCATGTTAAAAGCGATCCCGAGCCTTACGGCGTAGGTCCCGGAACTTTTGACCGTTATTACACCTGGAATGGCTCACAATCACCAAACTATCGTGATAATTATTCGTTTGTCAAATTCGGTATTGATTCTATCAAGCTTTTTAAATAAACGATTCCGCAGGCAGTTTGATTGTGAGCATTGCACAAATCGCACTTGAACGTAATATGATTATTTGTTACAATTTCGACATTGACATAATTGCAACTGTGTAGTATAATAGACCCATGGATATTATGAAAGGCTGTTTCGGTAAAATGAAAAACTTTATGTTTGCATACGAATATTTTTACTTTTACTTTTACTTTACCTTGAAAAATAAAGTGAAAGCAATTCGTGCTGCAATCATTTGAGTAACAGCCTTAGTCAATATCAAGTTGATATTTAAGGGGTTCGCAGTATAAATTGCTGCGAACCCCTTGTATTTTTATTGCAGGAGAGTAAATCATGATAGTAGTACTTAAAAACAATACACCCCCGGAACAGGAAGAAAACCTTATCAGATGGTTTGAAAATCAGGATATAAAAGTTCATATATCAAAGGGCGAGTACAACACGGTACTGGGGCTTATAGGCGACGCCAGCAAGGTAGACACCGACCTTATTGAAGGGCTTGAGATTGTACAAAGTGTAACACGCATCACTGAGCCATTCAAAAAAGCAAACAGAAAATTTCACCCCGATGACAGTGTTATAGACTGCGGAGGAATTAAAATCGGCGGCGGTAATTTCCAGTTCATTGCGGGTCCATGCTCCGTGGAATCGCCCGAGCAGATAAGCGGTATCGCACGTGATGTTCACAAGGCAGGTGCAAAGCTTCTCAGGGGAGGTGCATTCAAGCCCCGCACTTCGCCTTACGATTTCCAGGGTCTTAAAGCTGAAGGCATTGAGCTTCTTTTGCACGCAAAAAAAGAAACAGGCATGCCGATAGTAACCGAAATAATGAACGCAAATCACCTTTCGCTGTTTGAAGAAGTGGACGTCATACAGGTTGGTGCACGCAACATGCAGAATTTCGAGCTTTTAAAAGAGCTTGGCAAAACAAACAAACCCATCCTTTTGAAAAGAGGTCTTGCCAACACTCTCAAGGAGCTTCTCATGAGTGCGGAATACATCATGGCGGGCGGTAACGAAAACATTATTCTGTGCGAACGTGGTATACGCACTTTTGAGACCTACACACGAAATACACTCGATCTTTCCGCAGTACCCATGCTCCGCCAGCTTACCCATCTGCCGATTGTAATCGACCCCAGCCATGCATGCGGTGTTTCAAAGCTTGTAGCTCCCATGGCACTTGCGGCGGCTGCTTGCGGTGCGGACGGCCTTATGATAGAGGTGCACAACGACCCGAAGAATGCACTTTGTGACGGTCCTCAGGCGCTTACGCCCGAGCAGTTCTCCCAGCTTGCACAGCGTGTTCTTGACGTACGGAATGTGGTAGAAGCTTATTACTGATAAAACGGAGTGAACATCATGAATATAGCAATCATCGGTCTGGGGCTTATCGGCGGTTCTCTCGCCAAAGCTTTTGTCAGGGCGGGACATACGGTATACGCTTCAGATATAAATAATGCGGTTGAGGATGCCGCCATTATGCACGGAGCCTGTCACGGAAAATGCGATGGGCATATAGGTGAATGCGACATGGTTTTTGTGGCTCTTTACCCGGAAGCAACCGTAGAATACATCGCCGACCACTCGGCAGAATTCAAAAAAGGCAGTATTGTTGTAGACACCTGCGGTGTAAAGCAGTCGGTATGTGACAAATGCTTTGAAACGGCACAAAAAAACGGTTTTCACTTTATAGGCGGTCACCCCATGGCGGGAAAACAGTTTTCGGGCTTTAAGTATTCCGATGCAGATCTTTTTGACGGAGCAACCATGATAATCGTACCCAAGCATTACGAGGATATGGCAATCATCGGGAAACTGCATGATGTACTCAAAGAAATAGGCTTTAAGTCCGTCACTACAACCACAGCTGTCGAGCATGACCGCATGATAGCCTTCACCTCACAGCTGGCTCACATTGTATCCAATGCTTATGTCAAAAGCCCAACAGCCGAAAAGCACCACAATTTCTCAGCAGGAAGCTACCGCGATCTTACCCGCGTTGCAAAACTTAATGAAAATATGTGGAGTGAGCTTTTTGACCTTAACAGAGATGCACTGGTATTTGAGCTGGACAGCATCATAAAATCTCTGACCGAATATAAAGATGCCATTGCGGCAGGCAATCGCAGTGCGGTATGCGAGCTTTTACGCGACGGACGTCTGAAAAAGGAGGCTATCGACACCGAATGGCAGGAACGAAACTGAAAGAAATAAAAGTTGTCAATGCTTACAGTGTTTATATCGGAAACGGCATTCTGTCCATGGTCGGAAAAAAAGCCGCCGAGGCGGCAAAAAGCCGTAAGGCATTGGTGGTCACGGATGACAACATTCCAAAAGATTATATTAATACGGTTCGCAGTTCTCTCATAGCGGAGGGCTTTGATGTATGGGAATTCATTTTCCCGCACGGGGAGCGTTCCAAAAATATTTCCACCTATATTGAATTACAGAATTTTGCCGCACAAAAAAGGCTTTGCAGAAGTGATATAATGATTGCCTTGGGCGGAGGTGTTGTGGGTGACATTACGGGCTTTGCCGCCGCCACATACATGCGCGGTATCAATTACATTCAGGTGCCCACATCACTTCTGGCGGCTGTGGATTCCTCAGTCGGCGGAAAAACCGCAATTGATCTGGAGGCGGGCAAGAACCTTGTCGGGGCTTTTTACCGTCCATCTGCGGTAATATGCGATATATCTCTTCTCAAAACACTGCCTGATGAGTTTGTACGTGACGGAATGGCAGAGGTTATAAAATATGCTCACATACGGGAAGCAAAGCTTCTGGAAATTCTGGAAAACAGCGACGGGATTCTGCAAAGCATCAAAGACGGTACACAGTCTGAAAGAATAGCCGATATCATCGCACGCTGTGTTCAGCTTAAAGCTGACATAGTCAATGCAGACGAATTCGAGTCGGGTGAACGCGCTCTGCTCAATTTCGGTCATACAGCCGGCCATGCGGTGGAAGCGGTTTCGGATTTCGGCATTTCACACGGACACGCCGTGGCAATCGGAATGTGTGTGTTCGCGCGCGGAGCAGTAAATACCGGCTTATGTGATAAGTCGGTATGCGAAAGCATTATTTCGCTTAACGAAAAGTACGGGCTTCCCACCGATACAAGCTACTGTAACGAGGAGCTTTTCAACGCCGCCTTGTCAGATAAAAAGAGCGGTGGAAATTACATAAAAACAGTAATTCCGAACAAAAGAGCAAATTGTATCATCAAAAAAATGACTTATGATGAGCTTTACGAATTTTTGAAGTCGGGATTGGAGCACTGATTATGGATATTACACTTTCACCAAAAAATCTGTGCGGAAATATAACTGACATAATAGCATCAAAATCTCTCGCCCACCGTGCACTTATATGTGCCGCTTTTGCAGACAGCCCCACCGTTATTAAATGCAACTCATCATCAGATGACATTCGCGCAACGGTAGGTGTATTACGTTCCATAGGTGCTAAAATAGACATAGACGGAAATATTTATACTGTTACGCCTGTTTTTGATATTCCCCAATCACAGGTAAAAATCGATTTTGGCGAAAGCGGATCCACCATGAGATTTATGATTCCCGTACTGGGAGCGTTGGGCATCAATGCACAAATGATAACGCACGGCAGACTCACCACACGCCCCCTCTCCCCTCTGTACGAGGAGCTGGTGAAACACGGCATGGTGCTTTCGGAGCAAGGAAAATGTCCTCTTTACTGCCATGGCAGGTTAGAAGATAACAATTACACAATAAGCGGTAATGTCAGTTCACAGTTCATATCGGGCCTTATGTTCGCTCTTGCCGTAACAAACGGCGGTACAATAACCGTAAAGGGCAAGCTGGAATCCGCTTCGTATGTAGAGCTGACCATAGATATGCTCGAAAAATTCGGCGTTTCGGTTACTCAAAATGAAAACGTATTCACTGTCCATGATACATCGCTTACATCTCCAAAAGAAATATGCATAGAAGGCGACTGGTCAAACGCGGCTTTCTGGCTTTGCGCGGGAGCACTCAGTGAAAAAGGGGTTACGGTTTCTCCTATTTCATCGGACAGCATACAAGGTGACAAAGCAATTCTTGATGCTTTATGTGCCTTTGGTGCAGGTATATCGTACACCAAAACAGGAGTGTGTGTCAGAAAAAACAGACTCACCGCCTCTGACATTGATGCCTCCGATATTCCCGACCTTGTTCCCGTAATTTCGGTTGTTGCGGCAATGTGCAGCGGAACAACGGTTATAAACAATATTTCACGTTTGAGATACAAGGAAAGTGACAGAGTCGCCACTGTGCGTGAAATGCTGGGGAATCTGGGCATAAAAACGCAAGCTGATGAAAACACTCTTACCGTATTCGGCGGAAAAATACTGGGCGGAACAGTGGATTCACACAATGACCACCGTATTGCAATGTCAGCAGCCGTAGCAAGTTGTGTGTCACTCGGCGACATAACCATAACAAATGCACAGGCAGTATCAAAAAGCTATCCCGATTTTTTCGAACAGATTACCACTCTCGGTGCCGTTGTGCACAAAAAGGAGCAATAAATGAATACTTACGGAACAAAGCTCAAAATCAGTATATTTGGTCAATCGCATTCGGACGCCATAGGAGTATCAATAGACGGACTCCCCGCAGGATTCTCAATAGATACCAACGCTCTGGCGGCATTTACCGCACGGCGCGCCCCGGGTCAGGACAAGCTTTCCACAACGCGCAAGGAAGCCGATATTCCCGAAATAATATCCGGCATTGCCGACGGAAAAACTTGTGGTGCTCCGCTTTGTGCCATTATAAAAAACGGAGACTGCCGTTCAAGGGATTATGACAAATTAAAGAAAGTCCCCCGTCCGGGTCATGCAGATTATGCGGCATATATCAAATTCGGCGGATGCAACGACATTCGCGGAGGAGGTCAGTTTTCGGGCAGGCTTACGGCTCCGCTGTGTATCGCGGGCGGTATTGCTTTACAAATACTTGATTCCATGGGTATAAAAATAGCCGCTCATATATATGAAATTGCAGGTATCAAGGACACACCCTTTGACCCCGTCAATGTCTGCGGCAATGATTTCAGCCGTATCGGAAGCTTTCCCGTGCTGAATGGTGATGCAGGCGAAAAGATGGCTCAGGCTGTTCTGGAAGCGAAAAAGGACGGAGATTCGGTAGGCGGTATTATAGAATGCGCGGTCATCGGGTTGGAAGCAGGCTACGGCTCACCTATGTTTGAGGGTGTTGAAAATGTTATTTCGCAAGCTGTTTTTGCCATTCCCGCCGTCAAAGGAATTGAGTTTGGTGCCGGCTTTGAAGTCGCACGCATGCGCGGCTCACAAAACAACGACAGCTTTATAACCGACGGTGTAACGGTGCACACAAAAACCAACAACAGCGGCGGTATACTCGGCGGAATCACCACCGGTATGCCAATCATTTTCCGCGCCGCGTTCAAACCCACGCCCTCAATAGCGCTTCAGCAAAAAAGTGTTAATATGGAAGAATTGAATAATTGCAATCTGATTGTAGAAGGACGCCACGACCCATGTGTGGTCCCGCGTGCAGTTGTTGCGGTAGAAGCAGCAACCGCCGTTGCAGTTCTTGACATGATATTACAAGGAAAATAAGGAGTACAAAATGGATATTAAAGAATTGAGAAATGAAATTGACAATATAAACACTCAGTTTGTAGAACTGTATAAAAAAAGAATGGCCGTATCCGCTGAAATTGCAGATTACAAAAAACAGAACAATTTGCCTGTTTTCGACCCTCAAAGAGAGCGCGAGCTTCTTGTAAATGTATCCGATCAGGCAGGTGAAGAATTCGAGGCCGGTGTAAGAGTTTTGTTTTCCATGCTCATGGAGCTTTCGCGTTCTTATCAGAACCGCCGTATAGCAGCCCAGTCGCCTCTCGCGATTGAAATGAAAAACGCTTTGGAAAACACTCCCGCTCTGTTCCCCGAAAAAGCAGTAGTGGCATGCCAGGGAACCGAAGGAGCGAACTCCCAGGCGGCTTGCGAAAAACTGTTCGCATTACCCAACATCATGTACTTCAACAATTTTGAAAGTGTTTTTTCAGCAGTAGAAAGCGGTCTGTGCCGTTATGGTATTCTGCCGTTGGAAAACAGTACTGCAGGCTCTGTACGCCAGGTATATGACCTTATGATAAAGAAAAAATTCAGCATTGTACGCAGTGTACGTGTTCAAATTAATCATGTACTTCTGGCAAAGCCCGGTGTGAAATTGGAGGATATTACCGAAATAATTTCACACGAACAGGCAATCGCACAGTGCAGCGAATATATCAAGAGCAAAAATCTCACCGTAACTGAATGCGAAAATACCGCAACAGCTTCAAGAGCAGTTGCGCAGTCGGACAAAAAGAATGTTGCCGCAATAGCCTCGCGTTCCTGTGCCGAGCTTTACGGACTTAATATACTGGATTCCAATATTCAGAATAATGCCAATAACTACACTCGCTTTATCTGCATTTCAAATAAGCTTGAAATATATCCCGGTGCAGACCGTACATCCATGATGATGGTAACCTCACACAAGCCCGGTTCTCTATACCGTGTGCTTTCTCGTTTCTTCGCGTTGGGCGTAAACCTTACAAAGCTGGAAAGCCGTCCCATACCCGGACGCGACTTTGAATTCAGATTCTATTTTGACATTTCAGAGTCGGTATACTCCCCCGCCCTCACCCAGCTTATATGCGAATTGGAAAATGAGCTCGAAGAATTCTCGTATCTCGGAAGCTACTCCGAGGTGATATGATGCACTGCGGACTTTTAGGAGAAAAGCTGGCTCACAGCTTTTCTCCGCAGATACATTCACTTCTTGCGGATTACGAATACAAGCTCTACCCCATGCCAATCGAGCAAGTGGGCGATTTCATGAAGAACGGCACTTGGGATGCAATAAATGTTACTATCCCATACAAAGAAACAGTGATACCGTTTCTTGATACTATAAGTGATGAAGCTAAAAAAATAGGTTCGGTAAACACGGTAGTACGTGACAAAAAAGGGCTTTTGCACGGTCATAATACAGATTTTTATGGTTTTTCATATCTTGTGCGCTCCATGGGCTTTGAAATCGCGGGTAAAAAATGCATCATTCTGGGAAGCGGCGGTTCATGCAAAACGGTACGTTGTGTTCTGGAATCGCTGGGTGCTTCCGAAATAGTGATAATTTCAAGAAGCGGAGAAAACAATTACGATAACATACACCGCCACTACGATGCCCGTATCATTGTAAATACTACACCACTGGGTATGTACCCCAACGTAGGAGTTTCACCCGTAAAGCTTTGCAATTTCACCGAATGCGAGGGTGTTATCGACCTTATATACAATCCTGCACTTACGGCATTGCTTATTGAAGCCGAAAAACTTGGTATAAAGCACTCAAACGGGCTTGCCATGCTGGTTGCACAGGCTAAAAAAGCATGTGAAATATTCCGCGGAGCAACACTTGACGACAGCATTATCGAAACCGTACTTTCGAGGCTTCGCATGCAGATGCTTAATATTGTACTTATCGGTATGCCGGGTTGCGGAAAAACCACAGTAGGCAGAATACTTGCAGAAAAGCTTGGACGCGAGTTGTGCGACACCGATGAAGAAATCAAAAAAGGTGGCAAAACACCTGCCGAAATTATTGTTTCGCAAGGAGAGGATGCTTTCAGACAAAAAGAAAGCGAGGTAGTTTCGCTCATCGGAAAATGCAGTGAAAAAATCATTGCCACAGGCGGCGGGGTTGTAACACGCAGGGAGAACTATATTCCACTGCATCAGAACGGAAAGATAGTTTTCATTGACCGCTCACCATCGCTTTTAACCTCGGAGGACAGACCTCTTTCTCAAGCCTGCGGTGTCCGCAAGCTGTACAATGACCGTCTGCCGCTGTACAAAGAATTTGCCGACGCAGTGGTCGTCAGTGATGGTAGTGCCGATGAAACGGCTGAAAAAATACTAAATGCACTGGAGAAATTGATATGAAAAAAATACTGGTTATAAACGGTCCCAATCTTAATATGTTGGGCATACGAGAACCTGACTTGTACGGGAAACAGGATTTCAAGGCACTCTGCAAATATATCAAAGCATGTGCTAAAGAGATTGGATGCAAGGTTCGTCTTTACCAATCAAACCACGAAGGCGACCTGGTCACTGCCATACAGAAATCGTACGGAAAAATGGACGGCATTGTTATAAACCCCGGTGCATACACTCACACGAGTGTAGCACTTCTCGATGCCGTAAAAGCGTGCGGAGTTCCTACCGTGGAAGTTCACCTGACAGATATATCCGCCCGCGAAGAATTCAGACAGATTTCATATATAAGTGCTGCCTGTGAAACGCGTTTCGCAGGATTGGGCTTTACAGGATACAAAAAGGCGCTGGAATTTTTGTGCGAGCGGTAAAACAGGAGCTATAAATGATTGAGATAAATCCATGGATAAACACCTTTTTAAAAGCGCTGAACGAAACATTTAACGAACGCGCGTGGTTTGTAGGGTTGCAGGGAAGCTATGCACGTGGCGAAGAAACCGAAACAAGCGATATTGACACAGTGGTAATACTCGATACGCTGTCCGCACATGATATAGAAATCTACGACACCATGCTTGACACACTTCCGCACCGAGAAATGATTTGCGGTTTTCTGTGCGGAAAAAGCGAGCTTATCAATTGGGAACCCTCTGACCTTTTTCAATTTTATCACGATACAAAACCCATAAAAGGAGCCTTGGATGAAATATTCGCACTGCTTGATACCAATGCCGTCAGCAGAGCAATAAAAATCGGGGCATGCAATATTTTTCACGGCTGTGTACATAATATGCTGTACGAAAAAAGTGAAGAAGCTCTGAAATCTTTATACAAATCCGCCTCATTTGTCATACAGGCGGTTCACTTCAGACAAACGGGAAAATACATCAATCAGCAGAAGCATCTGATTGATGCCGTTCCACCTGATGACCGCGAGATACTGAATATATTTTCATGCTTAAAAAGTGGCGGAGCAGTAGATTTCAATAAAATGTCCGATGCATTGTTTGAATGGTCAAAAAACAAAATCGACGAGCGCTAAACAGCAACCGCTCCAAAAAATAAGCTCTTGACAATTGCAAAAAAATGTGCTATAATAACACATCGTTGAGCTTTCGGCGATGTGTTTTACTACGGGTCGGCGTTTAACATTTAATGAAACGCATTGAAGCAGTCATGATGTAACTCACATGAAAGTATATCGGTCAATCAGAGCTGTTGTAGCTGACAACCCGCTTAAATCAAGTGTTTTTTATAAAATTTTAATATCGTTTTTTCTCTTTTCCAAAGATTTTCAAGCTTTGGGAAAGAGTAAGAATACAAGGAGAGGTATCGAAGCGGTCATAACGGGGCTGACTCGAAAGCTTCTACGTCTAACGGAACTCTTACAGCCTGAAACCCTTGATTTTATGCGGTTTCTGTAATTTTATTTTTAACTTATTTTTGCTTGTTTTGCCCTGATATTTGCCTTAAATATCAATTTTGCCAAAATCGTCAGGGCTTACAATAAAACAATTTCATATCTGGAGAAGTATCGAAGTGGTCATAACGGGGCGCACTCGAAATGTAGTGAAGTTAGAGGAAGTCCCAACTGCTCCAAACCCTTATTTTACAGGGCTTTTATAAAAATTTAATATCGTTGTTTTTAGCTGTTCCCAAAGGTTGTTCCCAAAGATTTGCAACCTTTGGAGAACTCTTAAACATATATGGAGTGGTATCGAAGTGGTCATAACGGGACTGACTCGAAATCAG
>SVQW01000005.1 GCA_015065085.1 Oscillospiraceae bacterium
TTGTCTCTTTCGTTGTTCAATTTTCAAGGTCCGAATTCGTCTCCGCTTTCTTGCGGCGACTTGATTATTATATCACACTTTTTTTCGTTTGTCAATACTTTTTTGAAAAATTTTCAAAAAAATTTTTTGACTTTCCTTTAAGCGCAATATCTTTTTTTACCCTCTTCCGAGGGGCTCTCTCTCGAGTGCTTGATTATTATAGCACAAAAAAAGCCTTTTGTCAAGGGGTTTTTGACATTTTTTTAAAAAATTTTCTGATTTTTCCGTCATTATCAACATATACTGTTGTTTCCGTTTGGTGAACACAACATATTGGAAATTTGAACGGGTTTATTGCAAAAAATCTTGGCGATAGTATTGTCTTTTTCAATTAAATAGTGTATAATATAAAAAGAAAAGTATGCTTTTTGGAGGTGGCGGTTTGGATTTTGGCAGTATTGCTTGCGACGGATTTTCCGTCATTTCAAAAAACGAAATCCCTCTTATAACCGATGACCGATTTACAAAAGCGGGAATAGAGCACGGCTTCACCACCCGTCACGGCGGGGTGAGCGAAGGTAATTTTTCCTCTCTCAACCTGGCTTACTCGGACGAGCGGAGCGACAGTCTGCAAAATGTAGAAAAAAACCACTCGATGTTACTGGAAGCCTTTGACGTTTTACCGCAAAACGCCGTTCAAACCAGACAGCTTCATACCGACAATGTAGTCGCATGCGACAATCTGGGAGGAACGGGCTACTGCATGCCCGAATTTTCCTGTGGGGTGGACGGTGTGGTAACGTGCACACGCGGGCAGCTTTTGCTGGCGCGCATGGCAGATTGTCTTCCCATTCTGATGTACGACAGCGGTACCGGAGCGGTGGCGGCGATACACTCCGGCTGGAAAGGAACCATACAGTCCATAGGCGCAAAATCCGCAGATATGCTGTGCCATATACACAATGGAAGAAAATCCGACATTCTTGTTTCGTTCGGCCCCTCAATAGGTCAGTGCTGTTATGAAGTGGGAGAAGAATTTCGCCGGAACTTCATAAATGCCTTCGGTAATGAGGTTTCTCATGCCTTCAGTCTGTGCGGTAAAAGCCTTTATGCCGACATGCGTGAAATCAACCGCATAATCCTTATCCGATGCGGAATACCCGACAAAAACATTTCCGTATATACCCCCTGCACCTGCTGTAACGAAAATCACTTTTTCTCCTACCGTCGCCAGAAGAGCCAGCGCGGAACACTGGCGGCAGTGATAAAATGCAAATAAATGATTGCGGAGCTTGAAAATGATAAAAATTCTCCATTTTTCCGACACACACTTTGACCGTCCCTTTGAGCTTGTGACACCTGAAGCTTTTTCGTCGCGCTACGCCGAGCTGAAAAACTCTTTTTCGTCGGTAATGAAATACATAAATGCCAACGAAATTGACATATGCCTCATTCCGGGCGATCTTTTTGACGCGGAAACGCTTTCCAGCGACACGCTTGCTTTCATCAAGCGCGAGTTTGAAAGCTGTCCGAAATGCAAATTCTTTATAACGCCGGGTGATGCAGATGCGTACACTCCCTCATCGCCTTACAACGGCAACTGGCCTGCCAACGTACATATATTTACGGAAGAAAAGCTGTGCCGTGTGCATCTGGACGAGCTGAACTGCGATATTTACGGTGCGGCGGTGACCAAAAACACAACCGCCGCCAATCCCATGGAGTCGGTGGAGCCTTTCACGGTAAACCGCACAAATCTTCTGGTTATCCACGGTGAAACAGACACCACCCGTGACGGAGTGTACAATCTGCCCGCACAGCTGTTGAGAGAAAGCGGATTTGATTATATCGCCCTGGGACATCATCACGACGCCACCAATCCCGCATATGTTGCCAACTATGCTTACAGCGGTACGCTGATGGGTCATGGCTTCCACGAGTGCGGAAACAAGGGCGCGCTTCTGGTTACAGCCGAGGGCACGGGTATTACCGTGAAGGACGTGAAATTTTCTTCTCATTCTTATATAAAACTGGCAGTGGACATCAGCAGTGTGGAGCATTACGGCAACACCAACGAAGCCATTGCCCGTATAATAGACGCAAAAATTGCCGAGGTTCTGGGGCATCGTACCCGCATTGAAAGCATTTCGGTTATGGTAACACTGACAGGTCACACAGACGAGCACCTGCAGTTTTCGCTTAATTCCATACGAAAGCTGGTAGAAAACGCCACAGACCCCGTTATCAGAGATGAAACGGTAATTCTGCCCCGCTCTCCGCTTTTGGGCGGTGTAAAGGCGGGCATTGAGGAAGAAGCCCGTCAGCGCATGTGCCCGGAGCTGTCGGAGCGTGCGCTCAAGCTGGTAACAGGCTGCATGAAGTCACGCGAAAGGAAGTGAAAGAGTGGAAAAAAACCTGACTGTGCTTAAAATACATATCATCCGCTTTGGCGGAATAACCGAACAGGTATACAGCTTCGAGGATGGCGTGAACATAATTTACGGTGAAAACCGAAGCGGAAAAACCACTCTGTGCGAATTCATCCGCTTCATGTATTATGCCTTTGAAAACCGCGATCCTGAGGATTACTATCCTTACGGCACCGACAATCACTCGGTGTGCGGAAGCATGACCGTAAAATACGGTACAAAAATACTGGAAATATTCCGCGAAAAGAACGAGCACGGTGAAACATTGGCAATCACCGATGTGGAAAAGAATCTCCCCGTCACCTTAGAAAGCTCACCCGGAGAGTATTTTCTGGGTATTTCGAGTGCGTTGTACGATAAGTCGCTGTACTGTCCCCAGGATATGGCGGGGCTTACCTCGTCGGGAGAGCTTGCCAATTACGAAAATGAGCTTATAAAAGCATATTCGGGTCAGGAGGATTTTTCGGGCATTGTGCAAAATCTTCAGGACGCGAAAAAAAGTCTTGAAAACCCCGAAAAGTCAGGCAAGGCGGACATACTGCGTGCCGAGCGCGCCGCGCTGGAGGGCGACCTGGTGTCAGCCATAATGAAACAAAACGACATAATGAATGTGGGCGCAGTCATTGCGGAAACGGAAAACAAGCTTCTTGAGGTAGAAAAAAAGCGTGTGCTTGCAAAAGCCGAGCTGGAGGAGCTTCACGGCGAGGCGCTCGAAGCGGAAACCCGCCGTATCACCGCCGCACAGCAGGAGACCGAGCGTTGCCGAAAAACCTGGGAACGTCTGAGTGCCCTCGCCAAAACAGATGAGGAAATGGCTGTTCTGGAAAGAGAATACGAGGCTCTCTGCGCCATGGGTGACAATCTCACACAGCTGGAAGAGCGGCTTGCAAACACAAAATCCAACCTGGATATGCACACCGTCATGGTCACCACCGAGCAGCACGACCGCGAAACGCTGGAAGATGTATCCGAAAAAGTGCAGAATCGCACAAAGCTTGCCCATCGTCTTTTCATAGCTTCGCTTCCGCTGTTTGTATTGGCGGCACTGACCTTTGTGGTGCTGTTTCTTGCGGTAAAGACTCTGACGCTAAATCAGGTGGTATGGATAAGCGCAGGTGTTGCGGTGCTGTCCCTGGGTTCACTTACGGCGGCAGTAATCGTACTTTTGTCGCGCAATCTTTTATACAACAAGCTGGGAATGTCGGGAGCGGAGGAATTTGAGGACGCATATGAGCTTATGCTGTCGCTGTGCAAAACCACCGATTTGTACCGTGACACCTACCGCGACGAAGCCCGTGCATACAAGGAAAAGGCTGAGGAATATTCGCGTTGTTTATCCGCGTTGGCAGTAAAGCTGAATCTGAGCCCGGACACCGCATCTGCCGAGGATGCGGAGGAACGTCTGGAGGAGCTTCGCATTGCCTGCCGAAAGGCGGCAACGGCGCTGGAGGAATATCAGGCAGTGCTGGAGGAGCATCGCCGTTACACCTCGGAGGAGGTCAAAAAAGCGGTGGAAGCGAAAACCCTGCGCCGCCAACAGCTTGAAAAGGAATTGGCGGAGTACAATGAAGAAAGCACCGCGCTTTTCGAGCACAAGCGGTCTTTCGAGGAGGTTTTCTCCACAGCGGTTATACACACCGAACGTCCCGTTTATATCAAAACACGGCTTAATGAGATACAAAAACAGCTTGAGGAGTACGAAAAGGACCTGGAGGCACTTGATATCGCCCGCGAGGTGCTGGAGGACGCCTTCGGCGTTATGAAATTCCGCATTAAAAGCCATCTCGCCGATGGGGTAAACAGTGCGCTGAAATTTACACTGAGCGAAAGCGAAAGCTTTCTGGTGGACGACAGCTATTCCCTCCAATACAAAAACGGCACACGCCTTATGCCGGTGTTCACCGACACTCTCGCACGCATCTCACGTGCCGGAAAGGGTATAAGCCGAAGCCTTTGCGAAATGTCGGCACTGGCGATGAGAATTTCGCTCATCAAGATGCTGGAGGCGGACATCACCGCCGCCGTACTGGACGAGCCGTTCGCTTTCATCGACACCTTCGGTGAGGATAAAATGCTGAAAAAGCTCAGCAATTCGGGCTTTTGCCAAGTACTTCTTTTCACCTCGCACTCCATCGAGGGCGCACAGGAAAAATACAACTGCATAAATCTTTAACGGTAAAAAAATGAACACAATAACTGCATCCTCTCCCATCCGGTATATTAAGGGCATAGGTGAGAAGCGGGCACAGCTTTTGAAGCGCATGGGCGTGGAAACTGCCGGTCAGCTTGTCACCCTTTATCCGCGCGCCTACGAAGACCGCGGAGTGATTACCCCAGTAGACAAAATGAACCAGGCGGGTGCGGTGTACAATTTATTATTAACAGTAGGCGAAATTCCGCGGGGAGCCCGCATAAGCGGAGGACGTCAGATGGTATCCTTCCGCGCATACGATGAAACGGGTGTCGTGAAAATAGTGTTCTTCAATCAGCTCCACTTAAAGGATGCCTTTGAGGTGGGCGACACCTACCGATTCCGCGGAAAGGTAAGCGTTTCGGGCAACACGTTTACCATGACCTCGCCCTCCTTTGAAAAGGCAGACGACCCCTCGTCACTGCCCGATATAGTACCCGTATATCCCCTGACCGCAGGCCTTAACGGCAAGGCGCTTGCGGGCGCCATACAAAATGCGCTTAAAAGCCTTACCTTCAAGGAATTTCTTCCACCGTCGGTAATTCGGGAAAACTCGCTTTGTTCTCTCGATTTTGCCATGCGAAACATACATCAGCCTCAAAACGCTCAGGCGCTTAAGCAGGCACAAAAACGGCTGAGCTTTGATGAATTCTTTCTGTTCAGCCTGTCGCTCATAAACATGAGGCGCAAAAACCGCGTAATGAACGCGCGGAAAATGCCCGACGTGAGCCTTTCCTCTCTGCTTTCAAGGCTTCCTTATGAGCTTACCGATGCGCAGAAAGAAGCTGTTAATGACATAAAAAGCGACCTTGTGGGTGCAAAATATCCCGATTGCGACACCATTCCGTACATGCGCCGTCTTTTGCAGGGCGATGTGGGAAGCGGTAAGACGATAGTTGCCGCCTGTGCCGTATTTATGGCGGTACGCAGCGGAAAGCGCGCCGCCATGATGGTGCCCACCGAAATTCTTGCCCATCAGCATTTTAACGACATGCAACCCCTTTTTGAGTCGCTCGGAATACCTGTGGCTTTGCTTACGGGTTCAACCACCCCCGCACAGCGAAAAAAGCTGACGGCACTTCTGAAGGAAGACTCCAAGGACAGCCCCAGGTTTATCATCGGCACACACGCACTGCTGGAGAATTATGTTCAGATACCCGATTTAGGGCTTATCATAACCGACGAACAGCACCGATTCGGTGTAAATCAGCGCGAAAAGCTTGCGGACAAAAACAGCGACGGCGTGCACACTCTCATCATGTCCGCCACACCCATACCCCGCACTCTTGCAATATTTCTGTTCGGAGACCTGGATATTTCGGTTATAAATCAGCTTCCCCCGAACCGTCAGAAGGTCGACACCTTTCTTGTGGACGAAAGCTATCGCACACGCATAAACGCCTTTATCAGAAAGCAGGTGGACAGCGGACATCAGGTATACATCATCTGCCCGCTGATTGAGGACGAAAACGGCGAAAGCGAGCTGAAAAGCGCCGCAGACTATCACAAAAACCTCAGCCAAAGGATTTTCCCCGACCTGAAGGTCGCTCTTCTTCACGGCAAAATGAAGCCCGCCCAAAAGGACGAGGTCATGAGCGCCTTTGCAAAGGGTGAATACCACATTCTGGTTTCAACCACCGTTATCGAGGTAGGTGTCAACGTGCCCAACGCCACACTTATGATAGTGGAAAACGCCGAGCGCTTCGGGCTCAGCCAGCTTCACCAGCTTCGCGGACGTGTGGGACGCGGAAGCCACAAGTCCTACTGTGTGCTTTTCTCGCAAAGCGGAGCAGAACGGCTTAAATTCATGACCAAAACCAACGACGGCTTTGAAATAGCCCGTTTTGATTTGGAAAACCGCGGACCGGGTGACTTTTTCGGTCAGCGCCAGAGCGGAGAATTGCATTTCAGATTTGCCGACGGCTCGGATATCGACATGCTAACGGGCATAAAAAACCAGGCCGACCGCCTTTTATCCGCCGATCCCGATCTTTCGGACCCCGAAAATACAGCCTTGAGGTTAAAGCTTATGAGTACACATTCCTCAGCCGAACGGGTGTCCACCTGAACATTTATTATTACGTCACAAAATCCTAACAAATATATATTATAATCATACTATGAACATTATAAAAAGCTTTAAAACACCGCCTCTTATTCTTGCTCCCATGGCGGGCGTGGCGGACAATGCCTTTCGCATACTGTGCAAAAAGCACGGTGCAGACATGGTTTTCAGCGAAATGGTTTCCGCCAAGGCGGTATACTACGGGGATAAAAAAACTTACGCTCTGGCTTCCTTCCGTGAAACCGAGCGACCCTATATTCTGCAGATTTTCGGCAGTGAGCCTCACATACTGGCGCATGCCGCAAGGGTGCTGTATGATTTTTGCCGTCCCGACGGCATTGATATCAATATGGGCTGTCCCGTGCACAAAATCTTTGCCAACAATGAGGGCAGTGCACTTATGAAAAGCCCCGAAGCAGTTTATGAAATTGTTTCACGTGTAAAGGATGCCGTGCCTGTGCCGGTCAGCGTAAAAATCCGAAGCGGTATTGATAAAGAACACATAAACGCCCTTGAAGTCGCTCTTTCGGCGCAGAAGGGCGGTGCGGATTTTGTATCCATCCACGCACGTACCCGTGCCCAGATGTATGCCGGCAAGGCGGATTACAAGCTCATAAAGGAGCTCAATTCTGCTCTCGACATCCCGCTTATAGGCAACGGCGATGTTACCGACACCCAAAGCCTTGACGCCATGCTGGAAACAGGTGTCAGCGGAGTTATGATAGGACGGGGAGCACTGGGCAATCCCTTTATCTTCGCCCGTCTCAAAAGTCACATGCTGGGCGAAGCTTACACCGAGCCCGACAGAGAAACCATTAAAAACACACTTTTTGAGCACCTGAATTTAAGTCTTGAATTCAAGCCCGAAAAGATAGCTGTACGCGAAGCCAGAAAGCATATAGCTTACTATCTCAAAGGTTTTCCCGGAAGCGCCGCACTGCGTGATGCGGTCAACCGTGCCGACACGGTGCAGCAGCTATTCTCATTGCTCAACTCATAGCCGGACCAATTCCGACGAGGAAAGCTTCAAGAGACATTTTTTGTTTCTTTCAAGGCATTTTTTGCAGTCATAGTACATATTACAATAAAAATTAACGCCGAAAGGGGCGAAAATCGTCCTTTAAGCCGACATAGTTCGGCTCTTTTCGGCTATATAAAGAAAGGAGGGCAACCGTGAACACCGCTCTCACAGACGAAAAACAGCTTATTAAAGACGCCATGAACGGCGACGGCGATGCTTTCGGTCAGCTGGTGACCAAGTACGAAAAGAAAATATATTCCTTTGCGCTGGGTATGCTCTCCAATCCCGATGACGCTTTTGACGTATCCCAGGAAACCTTTCTCAAGGCGTACCGCTCGCTGAAATTCTTCAAGGGCGAAAGCAGTTTTTATACCTGGCTGTACACCATCTGCCGTAACTGTTGCTACGATTTTATCAAACAGCAAAGCCGTCAGCGGAAAAAGAATGTTTCCCTTTATGAATACGAAAGCGACCCCGACGGCACGGTCATCGAGATACCCGACAATGCAAACGACCCCGAAAAGCTTTTTGAGCAAAAACAGGTTCGCACAATTATTTACGATGCAATTATGTCACTGCCCGACAACCACCGTGAAATAATTCTTTTACGCGACATCCAGGGACTTTCTTACGAAGAAATCGCTGTGGCAATGTACATAAACGAGGGCACCGTAAAGAGCCGTCTCAGCCGTGCGCGCTCCAAATTACAGCTTATACTCAAAGAAAAGCTCTGAAAAAAGGAACTTTTTTCAGCATTTACCGTCCAATAGATGCAAAATGATTATTACGAAAGGAAAGAGCCATGCAAAACTGCCGCAAAATACGAAAAAATCTGCATGAATTTGCGCTGGGTCAGCTCGAGGGCGACATTGTCCGCCAAATCGAACAGCACCTTGATGAGTGTGAAGAGTGCCGCCGCATTTTTGATGCGGAAAAGCTTTACTGCGAAAATATCGGCGCGGTAGCAGCTGCATTGAGCACACTGCCTGAAAATAAAAACCTTTCCAGGGCCGTAACCGATGTTATAGAACAGGAAAAGGATAATCCGCCCGTTTACATTTCCCGTCGGCGTTTCCCGACAGCCACCGCCGCCGCCCTTGTTTTGGTAATGCTTATCGCTGTATTTGCAGGACGCATGGGGCTTATGGAGGATAATAACTTCACCGCCGACACTGCCGGCAGCATAGCATCTGCCGACACGGCTAATGATGAGCCGACTGATTCAGCAAGACTTTATGCCGCCGTTACCGATGATTCCGTTCCCGAAACGGTAAACGCTCCTGCGGAGCTTTATGATGAAATCATCCCCGAGGACAATGCCGTTGCCGTTGAATCGGACAACAGCACCAAAGAAATGGAAAACGACAGACCCATTATGATGATGGCTGCCCCTCCCTCCTCCGTATCGTCTGTCAAGGCAAGCGATGAGACTGAAACCGACGGGCAGATATACGAAGAATTTGCAACCGACACCGCAACATCCGAGCCTCAGCCCGACGACCCTGCCCTCGCGGTACACAAAAAAGTAGCGGAATATAACGATTTCATTAATTCCCAGGCGCTTATTCTGCTGTATCCTCAGGTCATAATGCACGGGGATGAGGGCGAATTCTACTACGACAATTTTGTACGCAACAACTGCGGCGGACCGCTTATCGAGAACACAAATTTCTACTGTCTGCATCTTTCCTTTGACAGTCTGAAAAATGCGCTTGATTTATGCGGAATCACCGACTACACCGTAATTCAACCCGACGACCCCACAAGAACGGATATGGTGTATATATATTACAAATAAAAAGGGAGGATATAATGCTCGGTGGTCGTAAAACAGTAATATGCGGATTTTTTGGAACAGGCATGATTTCGGTCATGCCTGTTCCGCTTTTATCAGTTCATCCACGGGAATGTAGCCAACGAGGTCATATTCGATATGTACCTTCTGTTTGCGCTTACCGCTGGACTTGTCGGGTGCCTCCACATAAACCGCCTTTACAAGCTCTCTGAGGGCGTATGGCGTGAGTTCTGTGAGTGTGGTATATCTGCGTACCCGCTGAATAAACTGTTCAAGGTTTTCTATCTGTCGTTCCTGTACTTCGACTTCCTTTTGCAGATTTACGATTTCAACTTTAAGCTGTGCCTGCTCGTCCTCGTAGGTCTTGCTCATCATGGCAAAGCGTTCGTCGCTCAAATTGCCCTTGGCGTTGTCCTCGTAGATTTTGATAAACAGGCGGTCAAGCTCCCCTATACGCTTTTCTGCCTGTGTTAGACGCTTCTTATATACCTTTATGGTTTCCTCGCTTTGCAAACGGAGCTTTTGCTCCATTTCCACCCTAAAATGCGCTTCGTATTGGCTCACGAAAGAGATAACTTCTTTCATGTGTTTCCAGACCACATCCTCCAAGACGACGGCACGAATATAGTGTCCGCTGCACTTGTCCTTGTTGGTTCGGTGCGTGGAGCAGATGAAAAAGTCCTGCCGCTTTTCAAAGTAATTGGTGGTGGAGTAGTAGAGCTTCTGTCTGCAATCGGCGCAGAACACCAAACCCGAAAACGGACTACTTTTGCCCGTTGCCGTTCTTCTGTGCCGCTGCTGTCTGATTTCCTGCACCTTGTCAAAGACTTCCTGCTTGATAATTGCAGGATGGGTGTTGTAGAAAATCTTTTGATTTTCTTCGGGATTCTCCCTCTGCTTCTTATCCCAAATGGAGTTAGTGTAGGTTTTGAAGTTGACAGTAGCGCCGATGTACTCTTTGCGTTCAAGAATATTTACGATGGTGCTTTCATGCCAGCGATAAGGATTCTCCGGCTCGGTATGCGGTGTCTTTACTCCTTGCTTGGTTTTGTATGCAGTGGGTGTAAGTATCTTTTCACGTTCAAGCTGTTCTGCAATTTGGCTCGGTCCACGTCCGTTCATACAGAGCGTGAAAATCTTTTTGACTACCTGTGCCGCTTCTTCGTCGATAATCCATTTTGTTTTGTCCTCTGGATCTTTGCGATAACCATACGGCACGTGAACGGTCAACCTCTCGCCACGCTCGCCCTTTGCTTTTTGCACAGCACGAATTTTTCGGCTCGTGTCCTTTGCAAAAAACTCGTTAAACCAGTTCTTTATGCCGGCAATGTCGCTGTCAGTACTGTTGGGATTGATGCTGTCAAAGTGGTCATTGATGGCAATGTACCGAACATCATTCTGTGGGAACGTGTAGTTGATGTACAAGCCTGTCAGCGAGGAATTACGTCCAAGTCTGGAAAGGTCTTTCGTGATAACTGTGCCAACATTTCCTGCTTCAATCTCCGCAAGCATTTTCTGAAAGCCCGGGCGGTTAGCAAAGTCAACACCACTGTAACCGTCGTCGATGAAAAACGTCGGGTGGGGGAAGCGGTGGTCTCGTGCATATTGAAGCAAAATGGCTTTTTGATTCTGGATAGAATTTGACAAATCCTCTTTGCCGTTCTTCTTATCCTCTTTGGTGTCCTCGACGGACAATCTGCAATAAAGTGCTGTGATTCTATCTGTTGCCCTTAACATTTTGTTATCCTCCTTCGGTTGGGCAACTGTCTGTACAGGATTGGATTCTTGGATTATATCAAAAGAGGGGTCGTTGTTCATTCGTCATCCTCCGTGATACCTAATTCATCATCGGCAGCGTTCTGCTCCATAATACGGTGAAGCTTCTTATCGAGAGTTTCCGTGCCCTCGTAGCTACCTGTAACTGTGTATTCTGTGCCGCCTTGCTCGTCCACAATTTTTACATCGGGCAACCAAAAGGCAGACAGATTCTTGACAACGATGTTGCCCTTTTCATCGAAAGTAAACTCACGCTTGGGGGCATCATCGGGACGAGGTTCGACCTTGGCATACGGGTCGGGATTGGAGAAATAGTATTCGGGAACTTCCTCGTCATACTCTCCGCTTGCAAGCTGTTCCTCAAACACAAGCTCGTCAATTTCATCGGCGGTGAGTTCGAGGACTTCTTCCTCTTTGCGCTTTTCATCCATTGTGTCGAACCTCCTTTTCTTTCATTCGCTTCGATTCGTTTCTTTCAAAATATCGTAGAGATAGCAAAACAGACGAACGCTGTCAACGGTCAAGATGAACGGCTACGCCGCCATTGACAGCGTCCGTCCGTTTCGCTTTTGGGCAGACAAGGCGGCGGTTGCCGCCGATTTCCATTTAAGGAAATGGCACTTGCCATTATGGAGAAACGTAGAATAGCAAGCACAGCAGGTGTATGTACACTCTGCGATTTTTTGCAAAAATCAGTTTTGCTTGCTAAGATGCAATCATCTGTAGCAAGCAGGGCACGGCGGTACCCACTTTGCATTTTTGCCGGTAGGTTGAAACATACCTGGCAAGCAATGCACGTGTGGACACACATCGTGCTTCTTGCAAATTTCAGCGTTGCTGCCTTTTGCAAAAACTTGTTGGGAACATCCCAAACCCTTCAACGATTTTTTCAAAATCGGCTACGCTCCTGCGGAGCTGAACATCACTCTATCTTGGAAAGTGAGGCAAGGATTTTTCGGATTCCCTCATAAATTTCTTCTTGGTTCTTTTTAATTTCTTCAATATCTGCTTCGTAGATATTGCCGGTGGAATTGACACGCTTGGCAATTTGGTTTTCGCTGTTGGAGATGCTTTTCATTCTGAGGGTCAGCTCACGGAGTTCTGGCATATCCAATTTCACAACATATCCGTCGATTACCATTTTGCGGATATAGGCACTCATATTCTCAATGCCAGCCTGCTCCATTTTCTTTTTTATCAGAGCTTGCTCTTTTTCATTTACGAAGAACTTTACCTGTATCGGTCTCTTTCGATTTCTGTTATCTGGCATGAAATGACTCCTCTTTACTTTTGCAGATGGCTTTCAATCCATTTCAACAAATATGGTCTATCATTATTCGCCGGAACTTCAAACCATTGCGAACACATTCTGTAACTTTTACCTCGAATGAAAATCGGTTTGGTGTAATATCTGACGTGTTCAAACTCTGAGTTTTCCTCTGCCAAAAGGGGATACTGCAAATCAAAATTCTGTTTACTATATTCCGGTGTTTGCATCGCAGCGATTTCTTCATCTGTTGCATAACCATCACTTAACATACGACCTAAAACTTTTTGAGCAAGCTGTCCGATTTTCAATTCTTTGTATACATCTGCTTCGGTGTAGTCCACTCCGTCAACAGGTGCTTTAGAGGTAGTCGCTCTTGCTCTTGGTGTTCTGCTGCTTGTTTCGCCGGAGAACATTTTGTACATTTGATAACTGCGCAAAAACAGTTCAGAAGTATCTGCAACTCCATCACTTGCCAACAAGATAGGTTTCAATACCAAATCATTGTATTCTTCGTTTGCAATAATGCGGAAATTATAGTCATACCCATTTTCGCCGAACATAGTGTTCATTTCTTCGATACATGGTTCGAGGTCAGAAAGAACTGCTGGGTTAATCTTTGGTGATGCAAAAATAATCTCCGCTTCATTAGTTGCCATATATCCATGAAGGCAAAATGCTGTCCTTGCGCATTTTTCAAGAACTTTCATTACCGTTGTATCACGGCTGCCATAATTCAATCCCGCTTCGTGAAAAGCCACATCAACGGCATAATATGTAGTTTCTTCGGGTTGAATAGACACGCCCAAAACATCGCACTCGCCCTGTTGTAGCAGTTGGGATAACGATGAATTTTTCTTGAAGATGGCATAACCATATTTCTGCGTGTAATGGTTATCAACTATCTTCATGATTCGCTCTAATTCATCGGCATCCGATAACGACCATTGCGATGATACTTTCCAGTTTGTTTGCACTATTTGACACTCTTTCACATGACGGAGCCATGAATAAAAGAGCGATTCTCCCATTTCAATTTTCATATTCAACCTCCGAATATCGCTTGCTTACTGTATTACCAATTCCACCATCTGCGTCCGGCACACCTATCCTCATATCTCGACCAAATGAACGAGATGAAAATTGCAAGTAGTCCGAGAACCGCAAAGGTTTGCTCCCAGAGATCGGGGAAGAAAATCCGTGTTATCAAGAAGAACAACGCATATCCCGTATTCAAAATCGAAAATGCCCATTGACCAATCGAAATCTTGGCTTTGCTCTTTATCTGCTTGATATGTACAACAACACTAAAGATGGCAACCAACAAATAGAGCCACGCAAGTATCAACGGGAATGTGTGAAATAAAAACGTAAAGAGCTTAAACATAATCAACCAACCTTACCCTAAAATGATTTCATGGCAAAAATCGTTTTTGCCCCACTTCTGCACCATAGAGCAGCAAACTCGCTCAAATGTGGCTTTGTCGCTCTCGTGCAAAAACATAAAATAGAAACGATTTGTGTACTTAGGAAACTCTAACAGCTTCACGTAATCTGCAAACAAGTAATTCTTTTGAAAGATCATAACGCTTTCAATGCACTTTTCCTTTGTGGTCATCTGAGGACGATGTTGATATAGGATTACATTTTGTCCCCTTGTGTAGTAGTCTTTCAGCTCCGTCCATTTAACGTGTTTCTCCGTAGCGCCGCCTGTTTGATACATCTTGGCTGTTTCCAATCCGTTGTCGGGATCGAGGAAAACCACTTTTGCATTTTGGGTTTGCTTCAGAGCTTGATTGTGCCATGCCTTTCTGTCTGCCCCTAACGGCTCGGAAAAGTAAATCGCAGGAAATAAGTTCTCTTGTTCGACACGCTCAATGCGCCGATCCTGTTCCTGTATCACAATCTTGTGTAAAGCATCGAACATGACAGGGTCATATTCTCTATAAATCTGGGGCATAGACAGATAGCTTATGTATTTGCCATCATCTTGCTTTCCGACTTTCGTGGGAACTACTTTGTACCAGTTTACAGACAAGGACATAGCCGCCGCACAGACTTCTCGCAGCAATCCATATTTGCCGTAATCACCAATATCTCCGATATAGTTGTCTTGCATAGCGACACCTCCTTGTTTGTGTGTACACACATTATTATACATGATTTTGGTCGTTTTTTCAATATGATGCAGAAAATTTATCACGTTAAAGTGTAACTTTTTTGAAAACACGCCCCAAGATGACCTTGGGGCGTGAGAAAATTAATCAAGTGGTTTGTATTCTGTTACTGCCTTTAGGTAGGCTTCGGGATTGCCGTTGAGTATCAGATCGGCGTATGCAATCGGGTCATTGTAGATAAGATAATCAAGCTCTGACCGCTGATACATATTGTCTGCCACCTCATTTTCAACCGCAATGGTATCAATGGCAATCATAGTGCCGTCTGAGAACTTCAGCTCTACACAGACCGTATCAAAGTTAAACTCGCATGATAATAGGCGTTTCATGGTAAAACCTCCGTACTTTCAATGATTTTGAGATAGAAAAAGAACGATGTTAAGTCTTTCGACTCGACATCGTTCTTTTCGTAGTTGTTTTCCAACCCTGTCAGACAGATGCCGTAAAATAGTAATTTTTTAGAATTACTGTCTTACGAGCACCCGCCTAATCCTCCCTTTTTATTTGTAATAATTTGCAATGTGCAATTGCGCATCGAGCGAAGCGTAAACGCTTCGCATCATTCCCCTGTTTGCTTGGAAAGCATAACCTTGTCGTTTGCAAATTCGCTTCCGCTTGCTTTCTCAAACAATTCAAGGAGCTGAGGAATGGTAAGCTTTTTCTTTTCTTCTCCCTTTACATCAACGATTACTTTTCCGTCGTGCATCATAATAAGGCGGTTGCCGTATTCGATTGCATCGTGCATATTATGAGTAATCATAATGGTTGTAAGGTTATCCTTTGAAACAATTTCCCGTGTGATTTCCAGAACCTTTTTTGCAGTTTTGGGGTCAAGTGCGGCGGTATGCTCGTCAAGAAGCAAAAGCTTTGGCTTCTTCAGTGTTGCCATAAGCAAGGTCAAAGCCTGTCTCTGACCGCCCGAAAGAAGTCCGACCTTAGCAGTAAGTCTTTCCTCAAGACCCAAATCAAGAATTTTGAGAAGCTCTTTATATTCTGCTCTTTCTTTAGCTGTGATACCGACTCTGAGAGTTCTTCTTTTTCCGCGTCTTGCCGCGAGAGCAAGGTTTTCTTCAATCTGCATATCGGCGGCAGTTCCCGTCATGGGGTCCTGAAAAACTCTGCCCAGATACTTTGCTCTTTTATATTCGGGTAAATCTGTAATATCTGTACCGCCAATTACAATACTACCGCAATCCACAGGGTAAACACCTGCAATCATATTAAGCATTGTGGATTTTCCCGCACCGTTGCCTCCGATAACTGTTACAAAATCACCCTCGGCAAGATGGAGATTGATGCCCTTCAATGCCTTTTTTTCATTTATAGTGCCGGGGTTAAAGGTCTTTTCGACATCGGATATTTTAAGCATTTACTTTACCCCCTTGTGCTTTCTCATATGTTTTTCGGTATATTGTCTTTTCCAATAGGGAATGGCAAGGAACACAGCAACTATCGCCGCCGAGAGAAGCTTCAGGAGATTTGCATCCATTCCCAGAGTAATAACCGTCTGGATAACAATATAATAAATAATCGAGCCGAAGGAAACCGACAAAAGTCTTAACGCAAAATTCTTGAAAATCTTTCCGAACAACGCCTCGCCGATAATAACTGCGGCAAGACCGATAACGATAGCGCCCTGTCCCATTTTTATATCGGCAAAGCCCTGATACTGTGCAAGGAAAGCACCCGAAAACGCAACAAGTCCGTTGGAAAGCATAATACCCAGCACCTTATTGAAGCTTGTGTTAATTCCCTGTGCGCGACTCATATTGAGATTTATTCCCGTGGCTCTTATGCCGCATCCCATTTCAGTTCCGAAAAACCAGTACAAAACCGCAATCAGAATAACCGAAACAATTCCCACTGTTATAAGCGGGTTGTGAAAAGCAAATTCCTTAACCCAGCGAAGCGAAACAAGAAGGTCTGTCCGGTTTACATTTACAGATTGATTGGCTTTTCCCATAATCTTGAGGTTTATGGAATACAGCGCAAGCTGGGTAAGTATTCCCGCCAGAATTGCCGGAATACCCATGCAGGTATGCAAAAGTCCCGTAATTGCACCGGCCAAAAGACCTGCGATAAACGCAATAAGCATCGCAAGCCACAAATTACAGCCGTTCAATATGAGAACAACCGCAACCGCACCGCCGGTTGCAAAGGAACCGTCAACCGTCAGATCGGCAACGTCTAAAATTCGGTATGTGATGTAAACTCCAATTGCCATAATGCCCCATATAAGTCCCTGCGAAAAGGAGCCGGGCAATGCGTTTAAAAGCTGTCCTAAAATTTCCATTTCATTCACCTTTAAATAAAGCTTTATTAGCCGGAGGAAAATTACTTCCTCCGGCTAAAGATTTCAATGATTAATTTTCTCCGATAGCTGCATATCCTTCAAGAGGAGTAATACCTAAAGCCTCGCAGTTCTGTTTATTGTATTTGGGTGTTTGATTTTCTGCATATTCAATAGGCATTGCAGAGATATCGGCACCGTCTCTCAAAATCTTCACTGCCATCTTACCGGTTGTGTAGCCGAGGTCATAGTAGCTGATGGAAAGTGTCGCAATACCGCATCCCGAGCAAATACCCTCTTCGCCGGCGATTACGGGGATTTTCTTGGGCTCGCAGATATTGTCGATAATACCTGTGTTTTCCGCAACGGTGTTATCGGTAGGAACATAGATTACATCGTTATTATCAGCGGCTGTTGTGCAAATCTGAGCCAGGTCGTTGGAGTCGGTAAACGGATACAATGTAACAGTAAGGCCCTTGTTTTCAAGCTCGGCTTTAATAACATCTACCTGATACTGGCTGTTTGCTTCCTTTGAGCAGTAAAGAAGACCGACATTTTTTGCATCGGGACACCATTCTGTAATCATCTCGGCCTGCTTGTCAAGGGGAGCAAGGTCGGAGGTACCGGAAATATTTCCGCCGACAGTGCCGTTGAAATCCTTGATTTCAAGTGCTACACCGTATTCGGTAACCGATGTACCGAGAATCGGGATATCACCTGTCGCCGCCGATGCCGCCTGGAGAGCAGGTGTAGCGTTTGCCATAATCAAATCAACATTATTTGAAACAAACTGGTTTGCAATGGTTGAACAGGTATTGGGGTCGTTCTGACCGTTCTGAACATCAAAATCAACCGCATCTTCGCCAAGCTCATCAATGATTGCCTGTCTGAAGCCGTCAGTTGCGGCATCAAGCGCCACATGTTCTACAAGCTGAATAATACCGATTTTGTATTTTGCCGTGCCCGCATCATTGCCTGAACAACCGGCAAGGGATAAGCATCCCACACAAAGAACAAGTACCAAAATTAAAGATAACACCTTTTTCATAACAAAAACTCCTTAAGTAAATTCAGTTTTGAAAATAATAAGCTTTTTCAAGCACTTGATTTTTTCTGTAATATAGTATATAATACTTTTCAGGATTAGTCAAACAAATAGTTTTGATGTTTGCCATCGATATTTTCGATGCACAGGGGGATATAATGGAATTACGCAATATGATTACTTTTATTCACGTAGCAGAGCTTGGCAGCTTCACAAAAGCCGCAGAGCAGCTTGGTTACTCTCAATCGACAATTTCATTTCAGATAAAACAGCTTGAGGACGAGCTTGGCTGTCTTTTATTTGAAAGAATAAATCATACCATAACCCTCACCGAAAGAGGCCGCGAGCTTGTTTCGTATGCTCATCAGATACGTGCATTAACCGATGAATTCAGGGAAAATCTCGAAGAGGAGGAATGTAAGGGTCATATTCATATTGTAACACCCGATTCTGTCTGCGACGGTATGATTAACCGGAACTATATGGATTTCCACCAAAAATATCCTTATATTTCTGTCCGTTTCTCAACAGGCGACTCGGGGGTCATGCTCAACATGCTGGACCACAACGAAGCGGATGTTATTATAACACTTGACGCTCATATATACAATAAGGATTACATTATAGCAAAAGAAGAACAGATTTCCATGCACTTTGTGGCGAATTCCGGCTCTCGGTTTGCAAAGGTGAAAAACCTGTCAATCAAGGAAATCATAAATGAGCCTTTTGTATTGACCGAACGCGGTCAGGGTTACAGAAGAGTTTTTGACAAGGAGCTTGCCAAAAAGTCACTGGAAATAACCCCTGTCCTTGAAATAGGAAGAACCGATATGATAACTTCTCTTATTGCTCAGAGTGATATGACTTCGTATCTGCCCGATTTTGTCACGGAAGAAATGGTTAAATCAGGTAAACTTTGTTATCTGGATGTGTGCGATGTGCATACAGAGATTTGGAAACAGCTTATATATCATAAAAACAAATGGATGTCAAAAAGCCTCAAGACCTTCATCAACTATATAGCGGAAAACGAGTTTACGCAGAATTACAAATAATCCGAAATTCGCAATTATGGCAGAAAACTCATCATCTTATAATAAGAAAAAACTGCGGACAATGTCCGCAGTTTTTTACCTTAATTGTTAATTGCGAATTGCGAATTTGAAATTGCAATTCATCAAAGGTGAATTGCCTTAGCTGCAAGATATGCGGTGCTGAAGGCTATCTGAAGATTAAAGCCTCCGGTGTAAGCATCGGTATCTATTACCTCACCCGCAAAATACAGCCCCTCTACCAGCTTGGACTGCATTGTGCCGGGGTCAATTTCTGAGGTTTTTACTCCCCCCGAGGTAATAATTGCCTCGTCAATGGGGCGGAAACCGCACACCGTCAGTTCAAAGCTCTTAAGCACCTCAATCAGCCTCATGCGCTCGGCACGGGTGATTTCGTTGACCTTTTTCACAGGCGGGATACCCGTCTGCTCGATTACAGGGCTCACCATGCCCGACGGCAACAGGTCACCCAGCGAATTTACAAAATTCTTATTTTTGTATTTTTCAAAGTCAGAAAGTATGCGGTTATTGAGTGTTTCGCTGTCCAAGGCAGGTTTTAAATCGATTTTCAGCTTATAGCGGCCGCTTTCCAGACCTGCTTTTTCCTTTTCACTGCGCCCGATATGCGCCGACGCGCTGAGAACAAGAGGACCTGAAACGCCGAAATGAGTGAAAAGCATCTCCCCCATTTCCTCAAAGAGCCGTTTTTTCTTTTCGATGTCCCACAGGGTCAAAACCACATTTTTGAGTGTCAGCCCCATCATGTCACAACAGCATTCCTCTTTGCACAGCATGGGTACAAGCGACGGCATGGGCTCAATAACGGTATGACCCAGCCGTTCGGCAAAGGTGTAGCCGTCCCCCGTGGAGCCTGTAAGCGGGTAAGAAAGCCCTCCCGTACACACCACCACTTTATCAAAATCATAGCTTGCATTTTGGGTTTTAACACCGCACACACTGCCGTTTTCGGCAATTATGTCGGTAACGGCTTCATTTACCGTTTTTACCCCTTTGCAGTAATTCCAAAGTGCATCGCGTATATCGCGTGCGCTGTCGCTTACGGGAAAAACCCTGCGTCCGCGCTCGGTTTTAAGCGGTACATTACGGCTTTCAAAAAAGTCCATAACGTCACGGGGAGTAAAGCTATTGACGGCGGAAAACAGAAATTTTCCGTTACGGGGCACGTTTTTGATAACCTCGTCGGGAGTGCAGTCGTTGGTCACGTTGCACCGACCCTTTCCCGTGATAAGCAGCTTTTTGCCCCACACACGGTTTTTTTCAAACAGCGTTACATCTGCGCCAAGACTTTTAAGCGTTCCCGCGCAAAAAAGCCCTGCCGCGCCGCCGCCTACAACAGCGACCTTATTCATTGTTCTTTTCATACACATCGTGCTCATCCCAGATAGCTTCAAGCTCGGTGAACACGCGCTGGATATATTCGTTTTTCTTCTTGCCGATGGTAACGATAAGTGCGTTTATAATACTCATGGGGGCAACAAGTGAGTCTGCAAAGGACGCCATATCGCTCTTTGCAAGCAAAGTGTAGTCCGCAAGACGCGCTATGGGAGATTCCTCGCTGTCGGTCAGGGCAATAAGGCAAGCCCCCTTGCTCTTGGCATATTCCATGGCATGAACAACACGCTTGGAATAGCGCGGGAAGCTTATACCGATAACCACATCTCCCTCGGACGCCTTGAACACCTGCTCGAACATTTCACTTCCGGTGGTCGAGCTTACAAGACGGACATTATCAAAAATAAGAGAGAAATAGTAGCTCATAAAGCCCGCGGGGGCACTGGAGGAACGGACACCCATAATATATATGGTACGGGAGTTGATTATGGCATCCGCCGCCTTGTAGAACGCATCGCGATCCACCTGCGCCATGGTATTTTTGATTTTTTCTATATCGGAAGTCAGCACCTTATCCAGTATATCTCCGTCGCCCAGACGCAGATTGGTAACCTCGGCACGCTGTGCGGAGGTCAGCCTGGAGGGAATAAGCTCCTGAAGCCGACGGCTGAACTCGGGGTAACCCTCAAATCCGCATTCAATGGCAAATCTCACGACGGTAGATTCCGAAACACCCACTGCCGCGCCTAATTTTGCCGCTGTCATATAGGCCGCCTTTTCATAATTTTCCGCCACATAATCAGCAATAAGTCTGTGTGATTTTGACATTCTTTTAGGCGGATTTTCAAGACTTCTCAGAAAATCTCTGTGCATATTTTTTCCTCTTTTGCATTTTGTATATAGATTTGAAGTTTATAATCGTTTTTCCCGTACCGTAAGGGACATATCGCATCCGTCAGGAATTTATATCGCTGATTTCAGCTTCGCCAAAATCATTATACACCAAAAAACTTCAAAAATCAAGCATCAAAATAGTGGCCAATTACCTTTTGTGCCGCCTCAATACCCGCATTCAGCGATTCCAGCACAAGGTTTTCCTCACGGGTATGTGCGCCGTAAAACTCGGCAATTCCGATGCACACAGAGGGGATTCCCAGCGAAAGCGGAATATTGCAGTCGGTAGAACCGCTGTCCACGCGGATATTTTCGATTCCCGCCTCATTATATGCCGCCATGCATCTGTCAACCAGCGCCTTTTGCGCAGTCTTGTCCACATCTCCGCCACAGGGACGCTCGCCGATAAGCTCCACATTTATATTCACTTGGTCATCTTTTCTGTCGGATAAAAGCTTTTCGACCGTCTCACGGAAGCATTTTTGCATAAATGCAAGACATTCTTTGTCGTCCGAGCGGTATTCGTACAGCATTTCGGCGCTCTGGGCAATGGTATTTACGGAGGTACCGCCCGAAATCATTCCCACATTATATGTAGTCTTTGTGCCGTCCTTTTTGGGCACAGCTATATCGTAAAGCCTTGTCACAAGCTGGCTTGCCACGTGAAGCGCGTTGCTGTTGCCGAAAGCGCTGAAGGAATGTCCGCCCTGAGCAGTAATGCTTATGCGGTAACGGTGGCTTCCCACGGCATGCGTAACAAAATGCTTAACAGTGCCGTCCAGCGTAATAAATTCCTTTACACGGCTTGCGTATTCCTCCATTATTTTGCGCACGCCCTTGAGGTTTCCAAGCCCCTCTTCGCCTGAGTTTGCAACAAACAAAAGTCCCATTTTGGGTTTCTTTTTATATTTTATGATGTCCGCCACGCACAGCATGAGAAATGCAAGATGTACCGTGTCATCCCCCACCGCGGGACAGTAAAGTCTGCCGTTTTCCTCGCGGGGAGTAAATGGTGTCATATCGGGAAAAACCGTGTCGGTATGCGCCATTATAACGGCAATATCCTCATATTTATCGCAATCGATGGGCACCACAACATTGAGTGCATCGTCAATATACGCATCTTTTGCACCCACCCGTTCAAAGTAATTTTTGCAAAATTCCGCACGCTTTTCCTCATGGTTTGAAGGTGCGGGTATCACACAAAGCTGTTTTGTGAGCTGTACAAGTTCATTCTGAGTCATAATTCTCTCCTCACTTTCATAATGCATGGCATTTGTAAATTTGCATTGCTCATTTATTTTATCAAATATTACTCGACTTTTGTCACATATTCCGTCGCACAGCGGATTCCGTCCAGCGCGGCGCTGGTTATTCCGCCCGCATAGCCCGCACCCTCACCGCAGGGATAAAAGCAGGGCATACCGCGTACACACAAATCCTCACCGCGCTCGACACGGCAGGGAGACGAGGTACGGGTTTCCACACCCGTAAGAGGAGCATATTCCTCTTTGAAAAAGCTGAACTGACTGCCGAATTTCCGTATGGCGCGCTGAAAAATGCCGTTATATCGGTTGGGCATAAGGCTTGAAAGCCGTGCGCCCCTGACACCCATCGGATATGTGGGAATAATTTTGCCAAAATCTTTTGTAACTCTGTTCTCCAGAAAGTCGCCTACCGTCTGAAAGGGCGCTTTGCCGTCATTTCCGCCCAGAATATACGCGGCACGCTCCATATTTTCACGAAAATCCATTGCGCCCTGCGGGGTATTGCCATAGTCACTGCGCAATACCGAAATGCATATTGCGCTGTTGGCATTCATTCCGTCACGGGCATAATGGCTCATGCCGTTGGTGACAATGGTATTTTCACTGCTGGCGGAGGCCACCACCTGACCGCCCGGGCACATACAGAAGCTGTACACACCTCTGTCGCCCTCGCGGTAGGACAGAGAATATTCCCCTTTGGGCAGAAGATGGGCGTTTTTACCCTGTGACGCACTGCCGTACAGCGAAAAATCCACATCCTTCTGAAGATGCTCCACCCGAAAGCCCACCGAGTAGTCCTTGGGAGAAACCTCAACGCCGTTTTTCATCAGCATATTGTACACATCGTGAGCGGAATGACCGCTTGCAAGAAACACCGCAGGAGCATAAAAATCGCCCTTTTCGGTAATTACGTTATATCCGCCGCCCGACCTTTTTATATCTGTCACCCGGGTGTCAAAAAGCACCTGACCGCCCAGCGAAATTATTTCATTGCGTATGCTTTTGACCACCTGACGCAATTTATCCGTTCCCACATGGGGCTTGGCGTTATACAGTATCTCCCCGGGTGCACCGTGATGCACCAGCTCTCTGAGCACAAAATTGCACCGCTCGTCTTTAACGCGGGTTATGAGCTTGCCGTCCGAAAAAGTGCCTGCACCGCCCTCGCCGAACTGGACATTACATTCGATGTCCAGCGTTCCGTCGGCAAAATATTTTTCTACCTTAGCCTTTCGCTTGTCTATATCACTGCCTCTTTCCAGCACTATGGGCTGAAATCCCCATTTTGCCAGCATCAGCGCACAAAACATTCCGCAGGGGCCGAAGCCCACCACAACGGGACTGCCGTCAAAACGCCTTTTTACCGTCACATTGTTCGGAAAACCGTCCGGGGTATAAGACTGAATATCCCCGTCATCGCGGGGATATTCACGGGCCTCGCACAAAAGAGTATACACGAAAAATATCTGTGGCTTTTTGCGTGCATCCACAGATTTTTTAATCACTCTGAACCATTCAACACCCTTTATGCCCTTTTTGCGGAGTATGTCGGGCAAAGTGTTTTCAAAATCCGCATCATAGGGAAGCTTTATGTTTTTGACGGTTATCTGCATTTTGCTCCTTTCCGCTGTATAGCCTCCTCCGTCTTCGACGGTCCCCTTCCTTCAGTCAAGCAAGGCTAAAATCTCATTTATGATTCCGTTTGAAATGTAAAAGCCCTTTGATGTAAGGCGAAGCCTGTCGTCCGAAAGTATCATACAGTCCTCGTCAATAAGCCGTGACAAAACGGGATTTGAGGTGATTTTTTCAGCCGAAAGCCCACATTCCGAAAGGCTTATGCCCTCATTCATGCGAAGAGAGAAAATTATTCTTTCCGACCGTTTTTCTTCCTCATCAACACTGTAACGCTCGCTTTCGGGTGGATTTTTGCCGTTTGTGACCGCTTCAATGTAATCCTTCACACTGCGCGTATATGTATACCGCTGACCGCTCACATAAGATGAGGCAGACGGGCCGAATGAAATATACCCGTCGCCCTGCCAGTATTTTATGTTATGCCGTGAATTTTTGCCGTCACGGGCAAAATTTGAAATCTCGTATTGCTCAAAGCCATGGCTTTTAAGCACATTTATTATGTCAAAATACATTTCCCTTTCGCTGTCCTCGTCGGGCAAATCAAGGGACATTTGCGAAAAGGGCGTGCCGTTTTCGATTTTCAGCCCGTACGCCGAAATATGACTTATTTTAAGAGCGCACAGCTTTTCCAGTGTTTGCCTTAAGCTTTCACGTGTCTGACGGGGTATTCCGAACATCACGTCACAGCTTATGTTTGCAAATCCCGCTTCAAGCGCATTTTCTATTGCGTTTACAGCGCCGTTTGCATCATGAAGTCTGCCCAAAGCGTTCAATTCGCTGTCGTGAAGGCTCTGAACGCCTATGCTGACGCGGTTTACACCATGACGCAAAAGCTCCGCGAAGCCCTTTTTATCTATGGTGCAGGGATTGCATTCCATTGTAATTTCGCAGTTATCCGAAACACTGAAGCACTTTTTTGCCGATTTTATTATTTCGCCCACACATTCCGTCGGCAAAAGCGAGGGAGTTCCTCCGCCGAAATAAAGACTGTCGCAAAACAAGTCCTTGCTCTGCGACATGTCCATATGCCTTATAACAGCGTCGGTATACCCTTGCATATCCGTCACCGACGCACATCCCACCGAATAAAAATCGCAGTAGGAGCATTTTCTTACGCAAAAGGGAATGTGGACGTAAATTCCGCTATTCATCGAATTTAAGCACCGCCATAAATGCCTCCTGCGGTACTTCAACGGTACCCAGACGGCGCATCTTCTTTTTACCCTCTTTCTGCTTTTCAAGCAGCTTCTTCTTTCGGGTAATATCACCGCCGTAGCACTTGGCAAGCACGTCCTTACGCATTGCCTTGACGGTCTCGCGGGCAATGACCTTGCCGCCGATAGCCGCCTGAACAGGCACCTCAAACATCTGGCGCGGTATATTTTCCTTTAATTTCTCGGCTATTTTGCGCGCTCTGCCGTACGCCTTGTCGTTATGCACGATGAAGGAAAGCGCGTCCACAACGTCGCCGTTCAAGAGTATATCCAGCTTCACAAGGGATGACTTTTCGTAGTCCGCCATTTCGTAGTCCAGCGAAGCATAGCCCTTACTGCGCGACTTCAATGCGTCGAAAAAGTCGTAAATTATCTCATTCAGCGGAAGTCTGTAATGAAGCTCCACACGCACCGTGTCAAGATACTTCATATCCACAAAAACACCGCGTCTGTCCTGACAAAGGTCCATTATACCGCCCACAAACTCGGTGGGGCAGATAATGCTCGCCTTGACAACCGGCTCGTAAGAGGTGTCTATTTCATCGGGGGTGGGGTAATTTGTTGGGTTGTCTACCCAGATGTCCTCACCGTTTCTGAGCTTTATTTTATATATAACGCTGGGTGCCGTGGTAATTATGTCAAGGTCGAACTCACGCTCTATTCTCTCCTGAATGACCTCCATGTGCAAAAGACCCAGAAAACCGCATCGGAATCCGAAGCCCAGCGCGATTGAGGTCTCGGGCTCAAAGGTGAGCGCCGCGTCGTTAAGCTGTAATTTCAGCAGTGCCTCACGCAAATCGCCGTAACGGCTGCCGTCGGCGGGATAGATACCCGAATACACCATGGGCTGAGCTTTTTTGAAGCCGCCGAACGCCTTTTCGGTGGGGTTGGAGGCACTTGTCACCGTATCGCCCACCTGTGTCTGACTTACAGTCTTTATACTGGCAGTGAGATAGCCTACCTCGCCTGCGTACAGGGTGTCGGTGGGTTCAAAGCCGAAGGGTCGCATATAGCCCACCTCAACCAGCTCGAATTCCTCGCCGCTTGCCATCATTTTTATGGTATCTCCCTTTGACAGCTTGCCCTCGAACATGCGCACGTAAACGATTACACCGCGGTAGGAATCGTACACCGAGTCAAACACCAGCGCCTTGGGGGGCAGGTCATAATCCGCCTTTGGTGCGGGTATTTTTTCCACCACCGCTTTAAGTACATCGGGGATATTAAGTCCCGTCTTTGCCGAAATACAGGGTGCATCGTCGGCGGGAATACCGATAATATCCTCAATTTCGTTCTTTACTCTGTCCGGGTCGGCAGAGGGAAGGTCGATTTTATTGATAACCGGCACGATTTCAAGGTCACTGTCCACCGCAAGATACGCGTTGGCAAGCGTCTGCGCCTCAATACCCTGGGAAGCGTCCACCACCAGCAGTGCGCCCTCGCAGGCGGACAAAGAGCGGGAAACCTCGTAGTTAAAGTCCACATGTCCGGGGGTATCGATAAGATTTAATTCGTACACCTGACCGTCGGGAGCGGTATAATCCAGCTTTACGGCGCGCGCCTTGATGGTGATACCTCTTTCGCGCTCCAGGTCCATGTTGTCAAGAAGCTGTTCCTCCATCTCACGGGTGGTAACAGTGTCGGTTATTTCCAGAAGTCTGTCCGCAAGAGTGGACTTTCCGTGGTCAATGTGTGCGATAATTGAAAAATTTCTTATGTTGTTTGGATTTTTTGACATATATTTCTCCGATATATTTTTGTCCTTAACAAATGAAGAAAAACGCAAAGTGTTTTTCTTCCATAATTGCGCATTGCGAATTGCCCATTGCGCATTGGATTGATTCGCTTTTCGAATCAATCATTCCTCATGCCCTTTACAAACCGCTCGTTTTCGCGTTTTAATTGCTTTTCCTGCAGGGCTTCGCGCTTGTCGTAAAGCTTTTTACCCTTGCACAGCCCCAATTCCACCTTGACATACGAGCGGGTCAGATATATGCACAGCGGAATTATGCTGTAACCGTCCTTGCCCACCTTGTTGAACAGCTTTAAAATTTCCTTTTTGTGCAAAAGCAGTTTTTTGGGGCGCAGGGGGTCTTTATTGAATATATTTCCCCTTTCGTAGGGTGAAACGTGTATATTGTAGGCGAAAATCTCGCCCTCCTCTATTTTGCAAAAGGAGTCCTTAAGGTTGACATTGCCCTGACGGATGCTTTTGACCTCGGTGCCGTAAAGGGAAATACCCGCCTCTATTTTATCCTCCACAAAATAGTCGTGATACGCTTTTTTATTGGATGAAATGAGCTTTCTGCCCTCTGTTCTGTTATCCATTGAATAAAAATTACCTCGGCTATATAATATAATCTGCTTTATTTTAACATATTTTAGCCCTTTATTCAACTGTAAAATTATGTTATTGTTAAAAAAATTATGAATTATTTGTAAATGCATAAAAAAATGCTTGACATATCGCTGTTAATCTATTAAAATAATACGTATGGTAGTGTTTAATAAACAGTCCGCTATATATAGATATAAACCTTTGACGGATTGAAAAAATACACATGTCATAAGGGCATTAATCGTTATAAATTTAAAATTAAAAATATATAAATATACAATATTCTCTCCTTATTTTGCGGAGGGGCTCTATATTCATATGTTCGCATGGGAAAGGTTGCGGTCTTTTTGCTGTATTTTCCTGCGGTTTTGAATTGCGGTTTGCCCGATAGTGAGGCGGTAATGCGGTTGTATTCGCGCAGTGCCGGCTCTGCCGAAAAATTAAGGAGGTGTTTGTTTTTATGGGAGAATACGGAATAATCGCCGCAATAGCAGCGGCAATCATCGGCGTAATTCTCGGTGCCGTTATAGGCATTATATGGCGTAAAAAGGTTGCCGAAAAGCTTATCGGCAGTGCCGAAAAGCACGCTGAAAGCATTGTCGAAGATGCGAAAAAAGACGCCGAGCAAAAGAAAAAAGCCATTCTCGTTGAAGCCAAAGAGGACGCAATCAAGGTAAAGAACGAAGCCGAGCGCGAAATCAAGGAACGCCGCAACGAAGTATCACGTATTGAGAAAAAGCTTGCGCAGCGTGAGGATCAGCTGGAAAAGAAGCTTGAAAACGCAGAAAAGAAAGAAGAACAGCTCAAAGCCAAGGAAAAAGAGTACGACGAAAAGCTTATCACGGCTCAGGAAATCGAGAAAAAACAGCAGGAAACTCTGGAAAAAATCTCTAAAATGAGCGTTGAAGAGGCTAAGGCATATCTGCTTGAAAAGGTGGAAACCGAGGTTCGCCGCGAGGCAGCTCTCAAAATCACCGAAATCGAGCAGGAATTGAAGGATACAGCCGACGAAAAAGCGCGTGACATCATCACGCTTGCTATTCAGCGCTGTGCCGCAAACCATGTTTCCGAATCCACCGTTTCGGTAGTTGACCTGCCCAACGATGACATGAAGGGACGCATTATCGGCCGCGAGGGACGTAATATCAGAACCATCGAAACCCTTACGGGTGTTGACCTTATTATTGACGACACACCCGAGGCTATAACCCTTTCCAGCTTTGACCCCATGCGCCGCGAGGTTGCTCGTCTGACCATCGAAAAGCTGGTAACCGACGGACGAATTCACCCTGCCCGCATCGAGGAATCGGTTGAAAAATCAAAGGCAGAGGTTGACGCCATCATCAAGCGCGAGGGTGAGCAGGCTGTACTGCAGACAGGTATTCACGGCATCAACAGCGAGCTTATCAAGCTTCTGGGTCGTCTGAAATACCGTACAAGCTACGGCCAGAATGTGCTTATGCACTCGGTTGAGGTTGCTTACATATCCGGCATTATTGCGGATGAGCTGGGCATTGACAGTGCCCTTGCAAAGCGTGCAGGTCTTCTGCATGACATAGGTAAGGCTGTCAACCATGAGGTTGAGGGCTCTCACACCCAGCTGGGCGTTGACCTTGCAAGAAAATACCGCGAATCCAAAGAGGTTCTGCATGCCATTGAAGCACATCACGGCGATATTGAGCCTCAGACCCTTGTGGCTGTTATCGTTCAGGCGGCTGACGCTATTTCCGCCGCACGTCCCGGTGCACGCCGCGAAAATCTGGAAAGCTACATCAAGCGCCTGCAGAAGCTTGAAGAAATCGCCAACTCCTTTGAAGGCGTTGACAAGTCTTATGCTATTCAGGCAGGCAGAGAGCTGCGCCTGATGGTTAAGCCCGAGCTTGTAAATGACGATAAGATGGCGGTTATCGCACGTGACATAGTAAAGCAGATAGAACAGGAGCTGGAATATCCCGGCCAGATAAAGGTTCACGTTATCCGCGAGAGCCGTTCTATCGAATACGCAAAGTAAAAAATCATCCCAAGAGCCTTGGCTCTTGGGATATTTTTTACAATTATCAATGCGCAATTCGCAATGCGCAATTAATGTTGATTTTGCTACGCAAAATCTTCATTGAAAAGGCTTCTTCTCAAGGGGAAGGCTTATGCGAGGTATTTTTGTTAAGCATTATAATAATTAAAATCTGAAACGATTTTCGTTTCAGATTTTTTCCTTAATTGCGAATTGCGCATTGCGAATTGCGAATTGCAGAGCGAAGCGCATTGCGAATTAAAAACAGAATAGCGGTAAACCGCTATTCTGTTATCCCCGCTCTGTATTTTTTGGGGGAAACACCCGTTTTATCGCGGAATTTTTTGATAAAATAACTGGTGGAGGCAAATCCGCACTCCATGGCAATTTCGGTGATGTTAAGCTCGGTGGTCACCAGCATTTTCTGGGCGGCACTGATGCGCTGGGCGTTTACGTAGTCCGTGAAATTTTTGCCCGTGGCGCGCTTGAAAACACGTGAAAAATGACTGGCGGAAAATCCGCACAGTGCGGCACTTTTTTCCAGCGTTATATCCTCCTGGGGGTTCTGCTCGATGTACTCAAACACCGACTGAAGCTTGAGCATGGTGCTTTCGTTGAGCGATGCGCTGAAATCCAGCTCCATACCGTCCGCCTTCCAGCGGCGCAGTATCCACAGGAACAATCGGCATATATCGCTTCTCACTGCCAATTCAAAGCCGTATTTCTTTTTGGTGAATTCCTCAAGAATATTGGCAGCCACCTCGGGCACACAGGAATTTTGTGTTTCTTCGCACTTGAAAAGCTTGTTTATGTTGGAGTTCTCCATTGTAAAGGGAAGCATGTATTTATATTCAAACACGCTTTTGGGTGTTGAGCTCAGTAGCTCGGGCGAAAACTTAATAACAGTATAACCCGCAGGCGCAGCAGTGGCACTTGCCTCGTGAATTTCATTGGAATTTATGATTATAAGGTCGCCTTTTTTGAGCTGAAATCCCTTTCCTCCAACGGTGACATGGTATTCCCCTGCGGTGCAATACAAAATTTCGATAAATTCATGTATGTGCGGGCTGGTGGTCATACCGGGGCGCATGGCACGCTGAGAATGGCAGTGAAACGGAAAACCGTTGTTGATATCCTTCTCGATTATGTACTCTTCCTCTGCAAGCGGAGCAGGCATATTCTCATCGGGAGTGACGAAAATACGGTCAAAGCGGCAAAATTCAATATCGTTATTAAAGTTATCATTCATTTTTAATCACCATGACAAAATTATTCTATTTTTTGATACTATTATTATATCATAAAATACATGATAATGATATACTTTTTTTGAACAACTAAAAAATTTTTTGGAGGTTTTTTATGAAAAAGCTTAAAGTAGGTATCATCGGTTGCGGCGGTATCGCCAACGGCAAGCACATGCCCTCACTGGCAAAGGTTGCCGAAGCCGAGATGGTTGCATTTTGTGACATAATTGAGGATAAAGCAAAAGCGGCTGCTACCAAATACGGCACTCCCGATGCAAAGGTTTACACCGATTACAAGGAGCTTTTAAAAGACAAATCCATTGACGTTGTACATGTTTGTACCCCCAACCGTTCACATTCCTTCATTACCGTCGATGCACTTCACGCAGGCAAGCACGTTATGTGTGAAAAGCCCATGGCTATAAACTCCGCCGAAGCAAAGAAAATGCTGGATGCCGCTAAGGAAACCGGCAAAAAGCTGACTATCGGCTATCAGGGACGCCAGCGTGCCGACAGCCAGACCCTCAAACAGATTGTCGAAAGAGGCGATCTGGGCGACATTTACTACGCAAAGGCGCTGGCAATCCGTCGCAGAGCAGTTCCCAACTGGGGCGTTTTCCTCAATGAATATGAGCAGGGCGGCGGCCCCCTTATCGACATCGGAACCCATGCTCTCGACCTTACCCTTTACACCATGAACAACTACGAGCCCAAAATGGTGGTAGGTACCTCTTACAAAAAGCTCAACGAAGCCGGCGGAAACGTCTGGGGCCCCTGGGATCCCAACTCCAACACCGTTGAAGACTCGGCATTCGGCTTCATTATAATGAAAAACGGTGCAACCATCAATCTGGAATCCAGCTGGGCGCTCAACTACGACGAGCCCATCGAATCTGCGGCAATTCTGTGCGGAACAAAGGCAGGCGCCAAGGCAATGGGCGACAAGCTTGTGGTAAATAAGGACGACCTGGGCAGACTTGTGGAAACCAACTACAACCTGAAGTCCGGCGGTGTTGCGTTCTACGCAGGCGCATCCAACGATCCCCCCTTCAACGAGGCTTACCAGTGGATACACTCCATTCTCAACGATACCGACCCCTGCGTACTTCCCGAGCAGGCATACGTTGTAACTCAGATTCTGGAGGCAATCTACACCTCCGCAAAATCCGGACAGCCTGTTTTCTTTGACTGATAAAGGAGAATATTATGAAATTAGGAATTCAGCTTTACACTGTGCGTGAAAACTTCAAAACCGAAGAAATGGCGCGCGCAACCTTCAAAAAGCTTAAAGAGCTTGGCTATGACGAGGCTCAGACCGCAGGCTGTTACAGCTTTGATTACGGTGATTTTTACCAAATGGCACATGATGCAGGCATCGAAATCGTGGGTACTCACGATAATTTCGAAATGATGTGCACCGACCTTGAAACCATGATTGAAAAGCACAAGGCTCTTCACACCACAAACATGGGTATCGGCGGCTATTGGCCTCGTTCTGCCGAAGAAACGGAGAACTTTATAAAGACCGCCAACCGCATAGGCGAACGTCTTGCAAAGGACGGCATGAAGTTCACCTATCACAATCACTCGCAGGAATTTCTTCCTTTGGACAACGGCAAAACCGCCATGGAAATGTTCATTGAGGGCTTTGACCGGGACAACATCAGCTTCGTTCTGGACACCCACTGGGTTCAGCACGCAGGCGGAGATGTTTGCGACTGGATAGAAAGACTTTCCGGCAGAATTGACATTCTGCACCTCAAGGATATGGGCGCCGCCGTTAACGGGCAAGGTCACGTCATTCCCGCAATTGTCCCCTGCGGAGACGGCAACATGAATTTTGAAAAGATAATTGCCACTGCCGAAAGAACAGGTGTAAAACACTATTGTGTGGAGCAGGATAACTGCCCTGCGGACTATGTACGCGATGTAAAAGCATCTGCTGACCATATTCTGGCGATAATGAAAAAGTTCTGAGAAAGGAAATAAAAATGATAAACGTAACTGTCTGGAACGAGAACTATCACGAGCAAAGAGAGCAGAAAATACGCGATATTTACCCCAAGGGAATACACGGCTGTATTGCGGAATTTCTTGCTGTAAACAATGATATCTGTGTGCGCACCGCTACTCTGGATATGCCCGACTGCGGTCTCACCGACGAAATACTCAACAACACCGATGTTCTCATATGGTGGGCACACTGCATGCATTCCCAGGTACCTGATGAATTGGTGGAAAAAATACACGACCGCGTTCTGCGCGGTATGGGTCTGATTGTGCTCCACTCGGGACATCATTCCAAAATATTCAAAAAGCTTATGGGTCAGACAGGCAACCTTTCCTGGCGCGACGGCGACCGCGAAAGACTGTGGAACATTCTGCCCAGCCACCCCATAACCGAGGGTATCGGCGAATATATCGAGCTTGACCGCGAGGAAATGTACGGCGAGCCCTTTGATATTCCTCAGCCCGACGAGCTCATTTTCCTGGGCTGGTTCAGCGGCGGCGAAGTGTTCAGAAGCGGCTGCACCTGGCACAAGAAGAACGGAAAGGTATTTTATTTCCAGCCGGGCCACGAGTCAAACCCCACCTACTACAAGCCCGAAATACAGAAAATCATCACCAACGCCGTTCGCTGGGCGGCTCCCACCCGTCTTACACCGCCCCTTGAATGTCCTCACGTTCCCGTCTCCCCCGAGGCCAAGTACGCGGAACAGCACAAATAATTCGCAACAAAATCGATAATAAAAACCGAACACATCCCGGGCAGATTCTGCCTTGGGATGTGTTTTTGCGGTTTTATTCCATGATGATTAATGTATAATTGAGAAATAATATATTTTAGAAAGAACATACCTGTCAGCTTAACATTGCAGGGTAAGCCCTGCACCCAATCCGCACACCGACAACGCGGGAAATTAAAGTATAGTTGTCCTGCGAAGAACATTCGCGAATCGGCTCGGCGCTTACGCCGCAGGGTAAGCCCTGCACCCAATCCGCGTACCTATAACGCGGGAGTTTAAACCATAATTACCACGCGAGGTACATTCGCGGAATGGTTCGGCGCCTACGCCGCAGGGTAAGCCCTGCACCCAATCCGCGTACCGACAACGCGGGAAATTAAAGTATAGTTGTCCTGCGAAGAACATTCGCGAATCGGCTCGGCGCTTACGCCGCAGGGTAAGCCCTGCACCCAATCCGCGTACCTATAACGCGGGAGTTTAAACTATAATTATCACGCGAGGTATATTCGTGAATCGGCTCGGCGCCTACGCCGCAGGGTAAGCCCTGCACCCAATCCGCGTGCCTACAACGCGGAAGTTTAAACTATAATTACCACGCGAGGTACATTCGCGAATCGGCTCGGCGCTTACGCCGCAGGGTAAGCCCTGCACCCAATCCGCGTACCTATAACGCGGGAGTTTAAACTTATAATTATCACGCGAGGCACATTCGCGGAATGGTTCGGCGCCTACGCCGCGCTTATTGCAGAAAAGTTGTCCCCAACGAAAATTATTTTATCTTTTTTCGTAATACTATTGACAATATTACTTAAATATGTTATAATCTACCTGTGCTTTACTAGATTTCGTATTTAGAGGTGATGTATAACGAATGGACGATATCAATAAAATTATACAACGTATGGAGCGCCTGCAGGCTCAGCGGCGGCTGCTTACGGCAGACATAGAAAAACGGCGGGAGAGTGACGGTGCAGAGGTGATAGCCGACCTTGAGGGAATGCTGAGGACTTGTGAAAGAAGTCTGCGCCACACCGAGAAAAAGGCAGAAAATGTTCTTAAACGCATACGTGATCCCAAGCTTCACAACGTTCTCAAGGCCCGTATCTACATGAAGCTGACCTGGGAGGAGGTGGCAGAGCACATCGACTGCGATGTAAGAACAATTTACAGATTAAAAAAGAAAGCAGAGGCGGAATTCAACCGTCTGCTTTCTCTGATGGGCAACATTTTATAGCTTTTAATCGGGTACCTCCACAGAGAAGGTCACACTGTACTTTTGGGAAGTAAACACATTTGAGTTATCAAAGCTTACCACCACATCGCGTCGGTAAACGCCCGATACATTAATAGTGGAAAGGTCTGCCGTAAGGGTTATATCGTCTGCCGTAATGGCATCCAGCTCAATAGCGTTTATACCACGTGCCTCTATGTACAGCACTTCCGGCGAGATGATTGAGTAAGAGGCGCCCGCCGCACCGTTAACACGGAAATTGGCTTCCTCCAGAGGCAGAGGTATGGTACGCTTTATATCACGGATGGACTTATCCACCGATACATCGACCGTAATGGTATCTCCGCCTATATATTCCAGGCGGTCATCCACATTCTGAAGCAGTACCTCGTAGGTGGATTTTTCGCCTATCTGCTTCGGGTCGATAGAGGCTACAACCATTTCGTCCCCCAGTGCATCAATATATTCCGCCTCTCCCTGCACCGCAATAAGCGAGGTGGAGAAGGAAACGTCAATATATTCCTCGGGAATTATATCGTCCGTAAATCTGACCACAGGGGTGAGGAATTTCTGCTTATACACAGGCACAGTCACCTGGACGGAGGAAACATTGGTCTTGATATAGGGGTTTGTGACAAGGTTTCCCGCGGTGTCGTAAAGTTCCAGCTCCGCCGTTCCGCTCATGCTTTTTGTGATTTTACCGAAGTCTGCCGAAGCGGACGCCTTGGTGATGGAATTCACAATAGTTGCAGGGCCCGAAACCTTAATGATTGCAGGCTCGGCAATATACTCGCCCAGCAGAACGTTTGCCTCCTTGCTGTACGTAATTCTGGGCACTACCTCAATGTCTCTCTGGAGTGTGGAATCCACATACACCTCCAGGGTGGTAGGCTCATAACCCATAACCTTTATACCGCCGGGCACGGCGATATTCACGGGCAGATGATGGGAGCCGGAGAGAGTTATGGCGGAAATATCCGCCGAGGCGATTATATCAGAGGTCTTAAGACGGGTAATATCGCTCTGTCTGCCGGACAGCGCCACACTTACAACACCGTCATAACCCGAAATTACCGAAAATCCGCTGTCAGCCAGCAGCTGCTCCGCGCCCACAAGATTTATGGGGATATAGTCAAAGGTATCCTCGTAGGTAGGACTGTCGACCCTGATAACATAAAACCACATTATCACAGCCAGAAGCAGTGCACAGATACGGGCTATAAAATTATTTCTCCTCTTTTTTTCGGAGCTTATTTCGTCGGATTTATCGGTATAATCACTTACCGTTCCGAGCTTATTTTCGTTTTGTGACATATCGTTTACCCTAGTTATCCTTTTTGGCTTTTATACGGTCAATAAGCTTTGAAATAAAGCTGTTTTCGTTTTTCTCCTCGTCCTCGTCGTCCCTGTCCTTTTTCTTTTTGAGAAGCGACGGGTCAATCATGCGCTCCATAAGCTCTTCCTTGAGAGTAGCTCTGGTGAAGTTACGGACAAGATTTCCCTCTTCAGCCAGTGAAATGGCACCTGTTTCCTCAGATACCACCACAACAATTGCATCACTGCTTTCGCTGATGCCGATTGCCGCACGGTGACGTGTGCCCAGGTCCTTTATAATATCACGGTTTGAGGAAAGCGGAAGAAAGCATCCGCAGGCAAGTATACGGTTATTACGGATTATCATTGCGCCGTCATGCAGAGGCGCCTTATTGAAGAATATATTCTTGATAAGAAAGGTGGTGATTTCCGCATCCACAACAACACCGCTGCGCACCTCATCGCCCAGACGGGTGGCACGCTCGATTACCATAAGTGCACCGGTTTTTTCGTTTGAAAGCTCCTGAGCCGCCTTTGAAATTTCGTCTATGGTGCTGATGGTCTGCTGTAATTCCTTTTGCTCACCGATGGAGTTAAGACGGCTGATGGAATCCACACCCATTTTTTCCAGCATGCTTCTCAATTCCGGCTGGAACAGTATGAATACCGCCAGCATTCCCACCTGAACCACGTTCTGCAACAGGAAGCTTACGGTACGCATATTGAGAAAGCTGCTTATAACCAGCATCAGAAGTATGAAAACAACGCCCGAAACCAGCTTTCCCGCACGGCGGTCGCGTATGAACACGTATATATAGTAAAATATAACGGCAACAATCAGTATGTCAAAAATATCGTTTATGCCCATACTGGTGAACTGATTGCCGATATAATAGAAAAAGTCTTTTATGTATTCCATTTCATACGACCTCCTTTTAAATTTTGCCTCAGGATAACTTCTCTTACCGCAAGGCAAACTCCGCTGTTTCGGGTGCTGTATAAATATTATACCACACAAATATGAAAAAAACAATACCGCAACGTAAGAAAACCGATATTAATTTAAAGATTCTTGGGCAAGGGCAAGATTATCAATGTGCGTCAGCACATTGACTTTATCCTCTTCACCACACATTCCGCATCCCTGGGGCTGTTGAAAGCACCAAAGGAGGCGCGGACGGCACCGTTTTCGCCTGTCAAAATATGCTCATGTGTCAAAGGTGCACAATGAAATCCGCTCCGAACGGCGATATTACCGTCGTCAAACAGCTTTTCGACCTCAAAACTTTGTGCATTTTGTACATTAAACAGTACAATGCTTCCGTAACACGGATAAACTTTCACTTTGCGCATATTCATAAGCATTTCCCGAAGATACTGCGCCGGGGTGTAGCTGCGGTAATAAAGCTCATCCGTGCCCACTGTATCCACAAACTCCGCACCGGCGCACATACTTACTATGGGCAGGGTGGCAAGTGTTCCCGCTTCCAGTCTTTCGGGCAGATACGGCGGCATTTCGCGGCTTTGTGACATAACTCCGCTTCCCCCCGTCATCATCGGCTCCATTTTTTCGCACCACTTGTCCCCCACAATCAATGCCCCTGCTCCGCATATACCGAACAGCCCCTTCTGCGACGGGATACAAAGCATATCTATACCGATTTTTTGTATATCTATGTCAAAATATCCTGCCGCCTGAGCACCGTCGGCAATGAGTGTGATACCGCTTTTTTTGCAGTATTCGGCTATCTCTCTTATGGGCATACGGTAGCCGTTGACATTACTGCACAGCGTCAAAACGCACACATCGCAGTCCCGTGCCGCATCATAGAAATTCATAAGTGTGGAGCAGACATTATCCATATCCGGTCTGAAAAAGCGTATTTCGCACTCTCTTTCCTTTTGCAGGGCATAAAGCGGTCTCAGAACGGCGTTATGCTCCATAACCGAGGTCACTACCTTACAGCCCTTTTTGACGGCGGTGTAAAGGGCAATATTGAGTGCATGGGTGGTATTTGAAGTAAAAATCACATTTTCCGGCGCAGGTGCACCAAAGAGCTGTGAAAGAATACATCTCGTGTCGTAAACGGCGTTAGCCGCCTTTAAAGCCTCTTTATGCGAGCTTCTGCCGGGATTTGCCGCATAATTATCCAGTGCATACCTTACGGCACGGTGCACGCTGTGAGGCTTTGGACAGCTTGCAGCGGCATTATCCAGATATATCATGTGTCCCACCTTTTTACATGTGCAATGCGTACCCCTGCCTCGGTCAGAATACGGACTATGTCATCGCTGTTGCCTTCTGATATTTCCACTCCGTAGCCGCACCCCATAGAGCCGTCGGAGGCATGTCTTGTAATACGGTTTTTAATATTCACGGCATTAAGCACCCGATTTGCCTTTTGTGCGTATGTTGCCGAGCCTGTTGCAATAAAAAGTTTCACGTGAAACCCCCTTAAAAGTTTTTAATACAGTATATGCGGCAAATGCTCAATGCGCCTTTTACAAATTTGCAATGCGGTGCGTAACGCAGTATTTCCGCATTTTCGCACACATACTCTCAAATCGAGTAAAATGCGGAAAGACAAGGCTTGCGCCGATGAGAACGAGGGAGTTTACTGAATGTAAATGACCGAGTACGAGGCGGTGCGTAACGCAGTATTTCTGCATTTTTGCGCACATACTCTTAAATCGAGTAAAATGCGGAAAGACAAGGCTTGCGCCGATGAGAACGAGGGAGTTTACTAAATGTAAATGACCGAGTACGAGGCGGTGCGTAACGCAGTATTTCTGCATTTTTGCGCACATACTCTTAAATCGAGTAAAATGCGGAAAGACAAGGCTTGCGCCGATGAGAACGAGGGAGTTTACTGAATGTAAATGACCGAGTACGAGGCGGTGCGTAACGCAGTATTTCCGTATTTTACGAAGATTTAAAAAAAATTTACATATTATATAATGAATATAAATTGTGTTTTGCTATAATATATATAATTATATTTATATATATTAATAAAGCGTGCTAAACAAAATAAATATAGAGGATATTTAAATATCATGAATAACGGTTTACAGGAAATTTGGCAGGGCGTGCTGGATATAATTCAGCAGAAGCACTCCATTCAGACTTTCAATCTTTGGTTCAAGGAGCTGGAGCTGTATAAGCTTACGGCGACAAGAGCCTATGTGGCGACAAAATATGACTTTCACTGCAACATAATAAAGGAGCGGTATATTGACGATATTACGGGTGCTATGAAGGAAGTACTGGGCTTTGCGGTGGAAACAGAGCTTTTTTGCTGTGAAGAGGGCCAGGATATTGAGGTTCAGCTTCAGAAGCACATAAGCAAAATGGTAGATGAAATGGCATTGGCGGAGGAAGAAGCCGAAAACGCAGAGGAGTCCCCAAGCGATGAGGCGGTAAACGAAAACAGTCAGCAGACCGCCAATAATCCTAACCCCGATTATACATTTGAAAAATTCATTGTGGGCGATGCAAACAAATTTGCATACAACGCCTGCGTAAGCGTGGCGGAAAAACCGTCCCTTCTTTATAACCCTTTGTACATATACGGCCCGTCGGGTATGGGAAAAACCCATCTTTTGTACGCCATTACCGATAAGTTAAGACGCATACACCCCGAGTTAAAGGTGCTGTATGTGCGCGGTGAGGCTTTTGCCACAGAGCTTATTGACAACCTCTCCAATAAAAAACCGATGCAGTACTTCCGCGAAAAGTACCGTTCGGTGGATGTAATACTTATAGACGATATCCACTTTATAGCCGGAAAGGAAAGCTGTCAGGAGGAATTCTTCCACACCTTCAACGCCCTGCATGAGCAGAGAAAGCAGATAGTTCTGTCCAGCGACCGTCCGCCCAGAGAGATGAAAACGCTGGAGGAGCGGTTAAAAACCCGTTTTGACTGGGGTCTGATTGTTGATATTACTCCGCCCGATGTTGAATTGAGAACTGCAATCCTCAAAAACAAGGCTAAGGACTGGGGCATTGAGATACCGGATAAAATACTTATGTTCCTTGCGGAAAACGTCAAGAACAATATACGTCAGCTCGAGGGCGCAATACGTAAAATATATGCTTACAGCCTGGTGAACAGTGCACCCTTGACAATAGATAAATTAAAAATACTGGTAGGCGAGCTGTTCTCCAGCGAGCTTCCGCCCAATTTTGCCACAGACACGGTGTTTGAAAGGGTTGCCGCAAGATATAACGTAAGTGTTGAGGATATCTGCAGTGAGAAGCGTAACAAGAACATTGTAAACGCACGTCACGTAGCGCTGTACATAATGCGTGAAAATCTGGATATGACTTACCCTGCAATAAGTACAAAAATGAATATGCATCATTCCACCGTAATGTCAGCAGTTGAAAAAATAAAGGGCCTTATGAAGAAAAATCCCGCCTTTGACCTTGAGGTTAACGAGCTGGGCGAAGAGGTGGATAAGGCTATCGCCAATGCGTAAAAGACGGTTTTCGACATATTTTCAGAATTTTTTCCGAATTTCGCACCGACTTTTCCGCAATATCCGCAGAGTTTTCCGCACAGATGCCACACAAAAGCATGATTTTTATCCGCATAATTAACATGAGGATTTCAACATCAGCCTGCGGAATCAACATTGACACAAGAAAGTATGTTTTCAACATTTTCCACTATGCCGTTCACTATGCTGTTTCAACATTACTTTATAATTCAAAAAACGGCACGGCAGGCTGAAAATAAGATTTTTCCGCATTTTCCGCACGCACTACTACTGCTACTGCTGAATATATATTAATATTATAAAGATATAAGCAAATTTTTCTGATTTTAAATTTATTTTCCGAAAGGAAGGATCACAATGCATATAATCGCACAAAAATCAACTCTGCTTTCAGCCATTCTTCCCTCTTTGAAAGCAGTTGCAAAAACCACTGCAAATCCGGTACTGGAAACCTTTATGCTCAAAGCTGTCAAGGGCGATGCAGAGAGCAGTCTTATTATAACAGGCTACGACCTTGAAAAAGGAATAAAATGCGTTATTCCCGCAATTGTAAAGGAAGAAGGACAGATTCTTGTAAGCTCCTCAAGACTGAGTGCCATAGTCAATAATCTGCCCGACGGAAACGTCGAAATAACAACCGACGATAAATTAAAGGTCAAAATCACCGCCGCTAACTCACTTTTTGAAATCGCGGGACTTGCTACCGATGTATTTCCCACACTGCCCGAGCTTCGCGGTGACAGAAAGTTCGGCATTTCGCAGGGCCTTTTAAAGCGCATGACACGTCAGACCTGCTTTGCCGCCTCCACTATCGATACAAAACCCTTTATGACGGGCCTTTACTTCGTAATAAGAGATAAAAAGATAAAAATCGTAGGCTGTGACGGATACCGTCTTGCTCTCAGAGAAGAACCGCTGGACTTTGAAAGCGAACAGACCGATCTGGATTTTATTGTTCCCGCAAAAACCATGATTAACCTTGCGGATATTCTGGAAGACAGCGAGGAGCCCGTTAATATTCAGCTTACCAGAAAACATATTATTTTCTTCACACAGGACTTTATCTTCTTCTCCCGTCTTATAGAGGGCGAATATCTGGATTACGAACGCGCTATGCCCAAGGACCCCACAATATTCCTGAAGGTAAATCTTCCCGACGTAATCGAAAGCATCAACCGTGTGGCACTTATAGTTGACCAGAAGGCAAAAAGCCCCGTACGTTGCTTTGTAGCACCTAAAATGCTTAAAATGACCTGTATAAGTGCTCTGGGCTCGGTTAATGACGAAATAGAGGCGGAAACCGAGGGCAATGAAATAGACCTTGAAATCGGCTTCAACCACATTTTCCTCAAGGATGCCTTTGAAAGAGCAAGGGACTGCGGCGAGGACTGCGTAAATATCGAAATGACCTCGGCACAGACGGGTATTTTGATTAAGCCGCTCAGCGGAAATCATTTTCTTTACTTTATTCTGCCCGTAAGACTTCAGTAATAGTGAATTTTTACGTTTATATACTCACAAATTTTACCAATAATGTACTTTATATAGGTGTAACCAACAATCTCGAACGCCGTTGGTATGAGCATAAGTATGGACTTAATGACGGATTTACAAAAAAGTACAATGTGAATAAGCTTGTTTATTTTGAACGTACCGATGACATAAATGCGGCAATAAGGCGAGAAAAACAGCTAAAAGGCTGGACAAGAGCAAAAAAGATTGCATTGATTGAAACCTTAAATAAAAATTGGGACGATTTGTGGAAAAAATATAATAATTAAAAAAATTTAAAAGATTCTTCGACTCACTGCGTTCGCTCAGAATGACATAATGGGTAGCGTCGCGAGCATAATGTATACACTGCGTTGGGCATGCTGCACCCAATCCGCACATCTATAACGCGGGAGATCAAAGTATAGTTGTCCTGCGAGGTACATTCGCGAATTGGTTCGGCGCTTACGCCGCAGGGTAAGCCCTGCACCCGATTTGCGTACCGACTGCAATGCAAACACGATGTCACGCGATGCACTTTCACTTACTGTCATTCTGAGCGGAGTGCAAAGCACGAAGTCGAAGAATCTTTAAACCATTAAAAAATGCTTATTGAAAAAATCGTATTGGAAAATTACAGAAATACAGCTGTTCAGGAATTGGAGTTTTCAAAAGGAATAAATATCCTTTACGGAAATAATGCCCAGGGAAAAACCAATCTTATGGAGGCAATTTATTATCTTGCCGCTGCAAAAAGCTTCCGCGGAGCTAAGGACAGAGAGCTTATAAATTTTGAAAAACAGCAAAGCAGGATTATTGCGGAAATATATTCCTCACAGCGTTTTACGTCCCTTGAAATAAGGCTTTCAAACAAGCCCAAGGAAATATACATAAACCGCGTGAAAATTCAAAAAATGCGCGAATTTATGGGAAATTTCCGCGCTGTATTGTTCACTCCCGAGCATCTGAGTCTGATTAAGGGTGCTCCCGCCGAAAGAAGAAGCTTTATCGACAGCGCAATTTGCCAGCTAAAGCCGGCATTTATAAGCCTTTTGTTTGAATATTCAAAAATTCTGGAGCACAGAGGCGCGCTTTTGAAAAGCTTTAAGGCGCAGAATATCGATTACAGCGATGAAATAGAGTTCTGGAACATGAAGCTTGCAAGCGATGCTGCGCTGATAATAAAGGAACGCAGAAAATATATCGAAAGACTTAACACACATTCTTCTGAATTCTACGGCGAGTTTACCTCCGGCAGAGAAAGGCTGGAAATAAGCTACCAGTCGGTGCCCGAAGATATAACCGAATGTGAGGACATAGAAAAATTCATCTTGCAAAAGCTGGATGATACCCTCATTTCGGACATAAAAAACGGTACTACCTCCTGCGGACCCCACAGGGACGATATGATTGTGGAGATAGATGCAAGACTTTCAAAGCTTTTTTCCTCTCAGGGTCAGCAGAGAAGCGCAATTCTTTCGATGAAGCTTGCCGAGGGCGAAATTTCGTTTGAGGAGACGGGCGAATATCCCGTGTTTCTGTTTGACGACATTTTAAGCGAGCTGGACGAGGAAAGACAGAACTATATTCTGAATAAAATCAATTTTAATCAGGTATTCATAACAGGATGTATCGATGTTCTTTTTGACAAGGTGCAAAGTGCCCGTAAGATATACGTCAGGAACGGCATTTACACCGTCACGGATAAAAGGGAGGGTGAATGATACGGAAATATTTCTTCATGCGGGAAATAACGTCAGTATCCGCAAAAAGGATATTGTGGCGATATTTGATATTGACCGCACCAGCACCCATAAGGTAACCCGCGATTTTTTGAATCAGGCACAAAAGGACGGAAATGTTATCAACATCACCGACGATATCCCCCGTTCCTTTATAATAACCGAAAAGAACGGCAAAAAAACAGTTTATATTTCGCAGCTTGCCCCGTCCACACTGAAGGAAAGGCTGTAATAGCTAAATTCGCAAGAGCATTTAAAAAGTAATCAATAAACAAGCATATAAAAAGCGAGGTAAAAATGGCTTACGAAGTAACACAAAAATACGACGAAAACCAAATTCAGGTACTTGAAGGACTTGAAGCGGTCAGAAAAAGACCGGGTATGTACATCGGCTCAACCTCTCAGAGAGGTCTGCACCATTTGCTTTATGAAATTGTAGACAACTCCATTGACGAGGCACTGGCGGGTAAGTGTAACAAAATAACGGTTACACTGCATAATGACGGTTCGGTATCGGTTCAGGACAACGGACGAGGTGTTCCCAGCCAGATTCATAAGAAAATGGGTATTCCTACTCTTGAAGTGGTATTCACGGTGCTTCATGCCGGCGGTAAGTTCGGCGGAGAAGGCTATAAAATCTCCGGCGGTCTGCACGGTGTCGGTGCATCGGTTGTTAACGCGCTGTCCGAATGGCTGGAGGTAGTAAACTGCTACGACGGCATGGAATACACCGAACGCTTTGAAAGAGGTAAGGTGACCCGTCCCTTCAAAGAGGTGGGAAAAACCGAAAAAAGCGGTCTTTACGTGCGTTTTATGCCGGATAAGACCATCTTTGAGGAAACGGTGTACGATTATACCACCGTTCTTAACCGTCTGCGTGAGCAGGCGTTCCTTAATGCAGGTATAACCATCGAGCTGATTGACGACCGTGACCTTGAAGCGCTTCAGCAGACTCAGAACGGCGAAGGCTCCGAAAACGGCGAGACTGCGGAAAAGGTAGAGGAAACTGCCGGCGATGTAACTTACACCGAGGAGGAAAATGCTTCCGAGGAGCGTGAGGACGGCGGATATTACCGCAGAGAGAAAGAGAAAAAGTACAATAACCTTTGCTTTGAGGGCGGTATAAAGAGCTTTGTTGAGTTTCTGAACAGCAAAAAGCATGCAACTGTACTTAACGAAGAGGTAATTTACGTTTCCAGCATGGGTGAAAATACCATGGCTGAGGTGGCTTTGCAGTACACCGACGGCTACAACGAAATGCTTCTCACCTTTGCCAACAATATACACACCATCGAGGGCGGTACTCACGAAACAGGCTTTAAAACCGGACTTTCCAAGGTATTCAATGCCTATGCGCGCCGTTACGGCTATCTTAAAGCCGACGATAAGAACTTCACAGGTGAGGATGTGCGCGAGGGTATTACTGCCGTGGTCAGTGTAAAGCTGAGTGAGGCAGAGTTTGAGGGTCAGACAAAATCAAAGCTCGGTAATGCCGAAATGAAAACCATTGTGGAAGAAATGGTTACCGAAAAGCTGGGCAACTTCTTTGAGGAAAACCCTGCTGTGGCAAAAATGCTGGTTGAAAAAGCCATTATCTCCGCAAAGGCACGCGAAGCGGCTAAAAAGGCGCGCGATGCCAGCCGACGCAAAACACCTCTTGAAAGCGGAACTCTTCCCGGCAAGCTTGCCGACTGTAATGAGCGCGATGCATCTCTCACCGAGCTGTTTCTGGTCGAGGGTGACTCCGCGGGCGGTACCGCAAAGGACGGACGCGACAGTAAGTTCCAGGCAGTGCTTCCTATGAGAGGTAAAATCCTCAACGTTGAAAAGGCGCGTCTGGACCGCATTTATTCCAGTGTACAGATTCTTCCCATCATTCAGGCTATCGGCACGGGTGTCGGAAGTGAATTTGATATAGAAAAGCTGCGCTACGGCAAAATCGTCATTATGGCGGATGCCGACGTGGACGGTGCCCACATCAAAACACTGCTTCTCACCTTCTTCTTCCGCCATGCCCGTCAGCTTATCGAGGACGGTCACATCTTCTGCGCCTGCCCACCGCTTTACAAGGTATTCAAGGGTAAGCAGGTGCGTTACGCCTTCAGTGATGAGGAACGCGACCAATTTATCGAGGAGCTGGGCAACGGCGTGCAGACCCAGCGATATAAAGGTCTTGGTGAGATGAATGCCGACCAGCTCAGAGAGACTACCATGGACCCCACTACACGTACACTTCTGCGTGTAAATATCGAGGACGCGGTTGTTGCAGATGAGACCTTCAGCATACTCATGGGCGAAAAGGTTGAGCCCCGCCGTGCGTTTATCGAAGCCAACGCGAAGTACGTAACAAATCTCGATATTTAGCCCTGCCCCCAATTCGCGTAGCGACAACGCGGGAGATTGAAGTAAAACTGTCCTGCGAGGAACATTATGTTCATAACAAAAGGAGGCAAAAAATTGATTTACAGTTTATCTGAAATTCGTGAAAAGGTCAAACAGGTAGCGGACAGATACGACATAAAAGAAATCAGGCTTTTTGGTTCTTACTTTGACGGTATTCCGGATGAAAACAGCGATGTAGACCTTATTGTCAGCTACGGAGTGGGTTGTGCGGGGCTTGAGCGGATTCAGTTTATGGATGATTTGGAAATTAATCTTAAAAAGAATGTTGATGTTATCAATATAAAATTTTTGCCTGATTTTATGGCAGAAATGGATCTGACTGCGAAGGGGAGATTAATTTATGAGCGGTAGAGCATTATCGTATATAAAATTAATTATTCGGTACTGTCAGGACGTAATTGATATATCAAAATCTTTTTCAAATTCGTATGAATTTTTTCTTAAAGAAAAAAGTTCCCAATATTCCGTAAGCTTTTGTATTGAACAGATTGGGGAATTGGCTAAGAAACTGCGTGATGACGAAGGATATGCAGATAAATACCCCGATATTCCATGGAACAAAATCGCAGGTATTCGAAACCGTATTGCACATGGCTACAATACCATAGACCTTGAAATGGTATTTTATGTGTGTACAAAAAATATTCCCGAATTACTGGAAGAATTCAATCGTATTCTCAAACATGAAAGCAGTATTTAAACAGTAAAGTTTTATATAACAAAATGACTATATCTACTCTTACCTTAAACCCTGCCCTTGACCGAAGCATGATTTTTGAGGATTTCCGTGCAGGTCAGCTTAACAGGGCAATGTCCTCCGTCACCACCGTGGGCGGAAAGGGCATTAACGTGTCGCGTGTACTGAATGCATGCGGTGTACAAACCGTTGCTTACGGCTTTTACGGCGGGCAAAACGGCGAAACCATGCAAAGAATGCTGGAAACCGAGGGTGTAAGCTATAATTTCACCCGTACCCGCGCCGAAACACGCATGAATATAAAGCTTCTCACAACAGGCGGCGAAGCCACCGAAGCCAGCGAAAGCGGAGGTCCCGTGACGGCGGACGAGCTGGACGAATTATTGACAAAGCTTGACTACCATTTCAGAAACCAAAAACCTCACTGTTTTGTCATCAGCGGAAGTGCTCCAAGGGGAATTGATGTGTCGGTTTACGGTAAAATCGTAAATAATGCACGTGAAAACGGCATTAAAACGGTGCTTGACTGCGACCGCGAGGCACTGAAGCAGGGTATATCCGCTTCACCCTATCTTATAAAACCCAATCTTTTCGAGCTGGAGCAGTATGCGGGGCGCAAGCTTTTGTGCATTGAGGAAATTATCAATTTCACTCTCCGTCTGCACCGCGAAACCGGTATAAAAATACTTCTCACTCTTGCCGAAAAGGGTGCAATGTACATCGGACATGAGGGTGTATACACCGTGTCCTCGCCAAAGGTTCAAATGAGGGGCTTTACCGGTGCGGGCGACAGCTTTCTGGCAGCGTTTCTTTCCTCATATGAGGACGGCGGAAGCATTGAAACCGCACTCAGACACGCTTCAAGCTTTGCAGCGGCAAAGGTGGAGCTTGAGGGTACAAAAATTCCTGATGTAAGTGGGAAAACTAAGTATTTTGACGTAATAAAAGTAGAAAAAATCATATAAAGTATAAGGAAAAATAACATGAATGTATTTACAGAAGGACAGAATATCAGGGATATCGAGATAGATAAAGAGGTCAAAACCTCCTTTATCGACTATTCAATGTCGGTTATCGTTGACCGTGCATTGCCCGACGTGCGTGACGGTCTGAAGCCTGTTCACCGACGTATTCTCTATTCCATGTTCAACGACAGCCTGACCTATGACAAGCCTTACAGAAAGTCGGCCACCACCGTCGGTAACGTGCTGGGTCACTATCATCCTCACGGTGACGCGGCGGTTTACGACACCATGGTACGTATGGCACAGCCTTTCTCTCTGCGTTATCCTCTTATCGACGGTCAGGGTAACTTCGGTAACGTGGACGGCGACGGTGCGGCGGCTTACCGTTACACCGAGGCAAGAATGGCTAAAATCGCCAATGAAATGCTGGTTGATATTGACAAAGAGGTTGTCAATTTCATGCCTAACTTTGATAACAAATTAAAAGAACCTACCGTGCTTCCTGCACGTTTTCCCAATCTTCTGGTAAACGGCTCCATCGGTATCGCGGTCGGTATGGCGACAAATATCCCCTCTCACAATATGCGTGAGGTGGTGGACGGCACTATCTTCCTCATGGAGCATCCCGATGCGGAGATTGCCGACATTATGCAGTACATCAAAGGTCCCGACTTCCCCACCGCAGGTACGATTTACGGTACTGCCGGCATCGCTCAGGCGTACATGACGGGTAAGGGACATATTCTGGTGCGCGCAAAAACCCACTTTGAGGAAAACAAGAACCGCACATCCATTGTTGTTACCGAAATACCCTACCAGGTAAACAAGGCTATGCTGGTAATGTCCATCGCCGATCTGGTCAAGGATAAGCGCATCGAGGGCATTGCCGACCTGCGTGACGAAAGCTCCTTAAAGACGGGTATGCGTATCGTCATTGACCTTAAACGTGATGCAAATCCGCAAATTATACTGAATTTGCTGTATAAATATACCCGTATGCAGGATACCTTTGCCATCAACATGCTGGCGCTGGTGGACAACGAGCCTAAGACCCTTAACCTCAAGCAGATGCTTACTCACTATATAAATCACCAGACGGATGTAATACGTCGCCGTACCGAGTACGAGCTGAAAAAAGCTAAGGCGCGTATGCATATTTATGAGGGTTACAAAATTGCCGTTGACAATATCGACGAGGTTATCCGCATAATCCGCGCATCCAAGGACATTCCCGAGTCAAGGCTCAACCTCATAAACCGCTTCGGATTCAGCGAGGCTCAGGCTCAGGCGATTGTTGAACTGCCTTTGGGACGTTTGAGTGGCATGGAAATTGAAAATATCCTTGCAGAATTGGAGCGTCTTGCAAAATTGGTTGAAAAACTTGAGGGAATTCTTGCCGACGACGGCAAAATTCACGATATTATAAAGGAAGATTTGCAGGAAATCTCACGCAAGTACGGTGACGAACGCCGTACCGCCATTGAGGTTGCCGCTGATGATATTCTCATTGAGGACCTTATCGAAAAGCACAAGTGCGTTGTTACCGTTTCCAATACGGGCTACATCAAACGCCAGCCTGTTGATGCGTACCAGAGCCAGAACCGCGGCGGAAAGGGTATCACAGCCATGGGAACCAAGGAAGAGGACTACGTCACCAACCTTATTGTTTCCCACAGCCACAATTACCTGTTCATGTTCTCCAATTTCGGTAAGCTGTATGTCAAGAAATGTTACGAAATTCCCGAGGCTTCCCGTACCGCCAAGGGTACAAATCTTGTCAACATTCTTCAGCTTGATACAGGTGAAAAGATAACCGCCTTTGTTTCGGGCGACAAATTAAATTCCGATGCATATCTCACCATGGTTACAAAGCTGGGTGTAATCAAGCGTACCTCCATTTCCCGCTTCAAGAGCATACGCAAAGGTGGTATAATCGCCATCTCTCTTGACGAGGGCGACGAGCTTCTTTACGTATCCAAAACCGACGGCAACTGCGATATCATGATAGCCACAAATGAAGGCGCCTGCGTGCGTTTCAAGGAAGAATACATTCGCGAAACGGGACGTACCTCCCGAGGTGTAAGGGCTATCAACTTGTCGGCAGGCGGTGTTGTTGTGGGTACAACTATCATTACTCCCGAGGAAGCTGAGCTGGGCAGTAAGAAGCTTCTCACCGTCACCGAAAACGGCTTTGGAAAGCGCAGTGAAATATCTGAATTTGCCGTTCATAATCGTGGCGGTAAGGGTATGATTTGCCACAAGATTACCGAAAAAACAGGCAAGCTTGCAGGCATAGCAGGTGTTGAAGAAACCGACGATATTATGCTTATTACCGACAGCGGAATTATAATCCGTACCTCTGTAAGTCAGATTTCCACCGTCGGACGCAACGCATCGGGTGTTATCGTAATGCGTACAGGTGAAGAGGCGCGCATTGTAAGCTTCTCCCGTATAGTAAACGACGGCGAAATTGACAAAGAAGCTGAAAATGCCACCGAGGACAACACCGTTCTTACCGAAACCGATGGCGAGGATGTACCTGAAACAGATGTTGAAGATACTGCTGAAACCGAAGAAACACCCGTTGAGGAATAAAATTAATTTGCAATTCGCAATTCGCAATTTGCAATTTTCAATAAATTGTAGTAGATGGTCGTTCTGCCTTAAGCTGTGCCTTGAATGTTTCACGTGAAACAGTGCTTGCGCGTACCGAGTGTAGTACAAACATCATGCGCGCGAAGAAGTCTCACAAAGGTCTTAATTAAGAAATAAGAGCTTGCGCACGGCGGTTCGCGGTCACTGGCGTGACAGCAAACCGCGTACCGAGGTAGTACAAACATCATGCGCGCGAAGAAGTCTCGCAAAGGTCTTAATTAAGAAATAAGAGCTTGCGCACGGAAGTTCGCATATTATAATAGGAATTAAACATATGTTCACACTTTACTACTCCTGCTTTAACGATGAAAAGCAGTTGAGAGAAAACAAAAACAACGTAAAATATATCGCTCTTTCTCATTTCAGATTCAAAATGGAAAACAGCATAACTGCCGACGGTTTCTCAAAATCGGGCGATATTTCGGTAATCAATATATCCCCATATTCCGGTATTGACCTTTCAAGCGAAGGACGGAAACTGGCGAATAACGCAAACAATCGCATTGTTTACGGCAAATACGGCAAGCCCTTTTTGGCAGACGGCAAATTTTCCTTTTCGGTAAGCCATTCGGGAAAATATAATATAGTTGCCGCATGCGCCGATAATATCGGTATTGACATTCAGCTTTACGGCGATAAGCCCCGCGATTACATGAAAATCGCACAGCGCTGGTTCAACGACCGCGAAAACGCGCTTTTAAAAGCCATGCCGGACTATAACCGCGAGGAAATGTTTTACGAGATATGGAGCCGTAAGGAAGCCTACGTCAAGTTCACGGGAACGGGAATTTCGGGCATCAAAGATATTTCAACCGTGAAAAACGGCGAATTGTGCGATAAAATGCCTAACGGTCAGTTTATTTCCATGGAAAAGACGCTGTCTCCCCTTTTCCGCGAAGAAAAGTTTAAGGCAAAGATTTTTATTTAAACACAAAAATGTTTCACGTGAAACATTTTGAATAATATACACCTGCACCGCAGATACTAATTCAGGGTGATTAAATGAAGGTGTATGTTACACAAAAACCGCTGTATAACGCTCTGTGCACAAGAAATATATGTGCCGTCACAAAGATGTGCGGTGATACGGATATTGCCGCTTTGTCGGCAAATAATTGCGTTTTGCCGTACGATGCCGAGGTTTTGCTGGTTGACAGCTCTCATATTCCCAATATAACGGGAAACGGCAGATGTAAGCACATTATTTCCTGCGGAATGGGTGAAAAGGACACTCTTACCTTTTCGGCGATAGGCTTTGACAGGAGTGTGCTGTGTGTGCAGCGTGATATTAAAATGTCAAATATAACCCTCGAATGCGGAGAATTTCCCGTCAGCTACGATGAAAGGCTGTCGGTGTGGCAAAACCTTGTGTTGGGCTTTTGCGAGGCGGTAAAGCCGTATTTCGAGGGAAAATAAAGGATAAGATTATGAAAAAAGTAATGCTGGTTTTCGGAACACGCCCCGAGGCAATTAAAATGTGCCCTTTGGTAAACGAGCTGAAAAGCCGTAAAAACCTTCAGACTGTTGTATGTGTGACAGGTCAGCACCGTCAGATGCTTGACCAGGTGCTTAAAACCTTTGGTGTTACACCCGATTACGATTTGTCCATAATGCGCGATAAACAGACACTTTTTGACATCACTACAAATATTCTTAACGGTATCGGCGATGTTTTGAAGGCTGAAGCTCCCGATGTGGTTCTTGTGCACGGTGATACCTCTACCACCTTCGTTACCGCACTGGCATGTTTCTACTTGCAGATTCCCGTGGGTCACGTTGAGGCAGGCTTGCGTACATATAATATATACTCTCCATACCCCGAGGAATTTAACCGTCAGGCTGTGGGAATTATTTCAAAGTTTAATTTCTCCCCCACTCAGCTTTCGGCGGATAACCTCATTAAAGAGGGCAAAGACAAAAATTCCATCTATATTACGGGTAATACTGCCATTGATGCGCTGAAAACCACCGTCAGAGCGGATTATTCCCATGAGCATCTGGATTGGGCGAGCGACAGCCGTCTTATTATGATAACGGCACACAGACGTGAAAATCTGGGCGAGCCCATGAGAAATATGTTCCGCGCGATACGCCGTATAATGGACGAAACTCCCGATATAAAGGCGATTTATCCCATACATATGAACCCTGTTGTCCGCGCCACGGCAGATGAAATACTCAAGGGATGTGACAGAATACGCATAATCGAGCCGCTTGAAGTGGTGGATTTCCACAATTTCCTGTCCCGTTCCTACCTTATACTTACCGACAGCGGCGGAATCCAGGAGGAAGCACCCTCACTGGGCAAGCCTGTGCTGGTTATGCGTGATACCACCGAGCGTCCCGAGGGCATTGCCGCAGGTACGTTGAAGCTTGTAGGTACCGATGAAAGTGTTATTTATAACACTTGCCGTACCCTGCTGGACGACAGGGCGGAATACGACAAAATGGCAAAAGCTGCCAATCCGTACGGTGACGGTACCGCATGTAAGCAAATTGCAGATATTTTGGAGAGAGAATTATGATAAATATCGCCATAGACGGCCCTTCGGGTGCCGGAAAAAGCAGTCTTGCCAAGGCACTTTCCGCAAAGCTTGGTTACATTTATGTTGACACGGGTGCGCTGTACCGCTCGGTAGGGCTTTATGTGCGTACTAAAAATATTGACCCTCACGACGAGAATGCCGTGAAAGCGGTTCTTGGCGAAATTAACCTTGAATTACGCTTTGAAAACGGCAGTCAGAGCGTGTATCTTAACGGCGAAAACGTCAACGGGAAAATCAGAACTCCCGAAATGTCCATGTATGCCTCGGCGGTGTCGGCATTGCCGTCGGTGCGTGCGTTTTTGTTGGATTTGCAAAAGGATATTGCCCGCAAAAACAACGTTATTATGGACGGACGCGATATCGGAACGGTCATTCTGCCGAATGCACAGGTAAAGATTTTTCTTACCGCATCGGACGAAAAACGTGCTAAACGCCGTTATGACGAGCTTATCGCCAAGGGCGAAAGCGTGACCTATGAAAAGGTATATGAGGAGCTTGTTCAGCGCGATAAAAATGACAGTACCCGCAAAACCGCCCCTGCCGTAAAGGCGCCCGACGCCGTTTTACTGGATAACGGCGGACTGAATTTGGAAGAAACTGTCAATGAGGCACTTGAAATAATTCGCAATGCGCAATGCGCAATGCGCAATTAAGGAAATTTTTCGCTAATGCGAAAAATAATTTGTATGCGAACTGTCGGAAGAATACCCTGTTCTTCTAACAGGATTTTGAAGATTTTGCATAGCAAAATCAACCGAAATTGCACATTGCGAATTGCGCATTGAGCATTTGTCAAACCCTTGTTTGAAAATATTTTTAAAAGGATAACATATGAAACCCATAGTATTTTTTTCGTACGTACTCACTCCCTTTGTCCGCGTTTTGCTGTGGACAAAAATAAAGGGCAAGGAGAATCTGCCCGGGACCGACGGGCCAGTAATATTCTGTGCTAACCATTTTTCCAACTGGGACCCCCCTGTCGTAAGCACCTCCTGCCGGCTTCCCTACCGCTATATAGCCAAAAAAAGCCTGTTTACAAAGCCTGTGCTGGGAAGCATTTTAAAATGGTTCGGATGCATACCCGTTGAACGTGATTCCCGCGATGTGGCGTCTCTCAGAACGGCGATTTCCGCCGCGAAAGAGGGTCAGCCCGTCATGATTTTCCCCCAGGGAAAGCGCATAAAGGGTACACCGCCTCAGCCCGACGAGGCAAAAAAGGGTATCGCTCTCATGATAGCCATGACTAATGCCACGGTGGTTCCCATGGGGCTTTACACCAAGGGCTATAAGGCGCGTATTTTCCGCCGTTATTATGTGAATATAGGCGAGCCCATTACTCCCGAAATGTACCGTCCTTTGCTGGACGAGGGCGACAAGGCGACCAGATTTGACAGAGTTACAGAAATGATTTTCGGCAGGGTGTGCGAGCTGGCAAAGCCCGAAAATGCAGTGAAATCCGACAAATAACAAGATAATGCCTCCCTTGCCTATAAGGGCACATTACTGCTCTGCAGTAACGTTGGGGGACCACCGTAGGGGGTGGTGGAGGGATTTAATATGAAAATTATAAAATCCTCACTTGCGGGCTTTTGCTTCGGTGTAAGGCGCGCGGTAGATATAATTTACGAGGAGCTTGAAAAGAATACGCATAAAATATACACTCTGGGCAAGATAATCCACAACGACGATTTTAATGCCGAGCTGGAAGAAAAGGGCGTTGAAATAATATCGGCGGACGAGCTTGATAAGGTGAATCCCGAAAATTCGGTGGTAATTCTGCGTGCCCACGGTTCATTGGTGCAGACCTACGAGGAATTGAAGCGCCGCGGTATAAGGTACATAGACACCACCTGCCCGTATGTTGCAAAAATTCAGAATATCGCTTCCTCTGAAAAGAGCGAGGATACGCAGGTCTTCATAATCGGCGACCGGGACCATCCCGAAATACAGAGCATTTGCAGTTTTGCCCGTCTGGGCATAGAAAACGACAATGTGCATGTGTTTAAGGACGCTTCGGAGCTGGAGGAACATTCACGAAAATTTAACCATTTGTACGATAAACGGACAATTTTATTCGCGCAGACAACTCAAAAAATAGACGAATGGAAAAAATGTTTGAATATTGCGCGAAAACTATATACAAATCTCACGATTTTTGATACAATATGTAACGTGACTGAAAAAAGACAGCTGGATGCGGAGGCTATTTCCAAAGAGGTTGACCTTATGCTGGTTATCGGCGGAACGGACAGCTCCAATACCAAAAAGCTGGCTCAGATAACGTCAAAAAACTGCCTGACGCGGCATATAAGAAATGCGTCGGAAATACCATTTGATATTATACAGCCCGAAATGGCTGTTGGTATAACTGCCGGTGCTTCAACACCGGACAGAATTATTGAGGAGGTTACTCAAAATGTCAGAAGTAAAAAATCTTGATGAAAACATGAGTTTTCAGGAACTGCTGGATCAGTCGTTCAAAACTTTACATACAGGAGAAAAGGTAACAGGTATCATTACAGCCGTAATGCCGAATGAAATCCAGGTCGACCTGGGCGTTAAACACACCGGTATTCTTCCCTTTGATGAAATTACCGAGGATTCGTCCTTTGACGTTGCCGCTAACTTCAAGGTTGGCGACGAAATTACCGTAGTGCTGACTAAGTTCAGCGACTCCGAGGGTATTGTAATGCTTTCCAAGAAGAAAGCTGATTCCGAAAAATCCTGGACAGCCGTTGCCGAGGCTTACGAAAGCCAGGCTATCCTTTCCGGCAAGGTTGTTGAAGCGCTGGAGCGCGGTATCATTGTATACAGCGGCGCATCCAGAATATTTGTTCCCGGTAAGCTTACCGGTCTCTCCAAGGACGCTGACCTTAAGTCCATGGTTGGTAAGACTGTTGATTTCAGAATAATTGAAATCGACGAGCTCCGCCACCGCGCAAAGGGCTCCATCAGAAGCGTTCTGGATGAAGAAAAGAAAAAGGTTGCAGACGCATTCTGGGCTTCTGCTGAGGTTGGCACCGTTTACGACGGTGTTATCAAGTCCATCACCGATTACGGCGTATTCGTTGATATCGGCGGCGTTGAGGGTATGGTTCACATCTCCGAGCTTGCCTGGAAGAGAGTTAAGCATCCTACCGACGTTGTTTCCATGGGCCAGCAGATAAAAGTATTTATCAAGGCTCTCGATCCCGAGCAGCGCAGAATTTCTCTGGGCTACCGCACCGAGGACACCAATCCCTGGAACATCTTCACCTCTAAGTACGCTATCGGCGACGTTGCTAACGTTAAAATCGTTGGTCTTACCGCATTCGGCGCATTTGCTGAAATCGTTCCCGATGTTGACGGTCTCATCCACATTTCCCAGCTGGCTGACCGCCGTGTAAACAAGGTTGACGAGGTTGTTAAGGTTGGCGATACCGTTGATGTTAAGATTATCGACATCGACACCGAAAAGAAGAACATCAGCCTTTCCATACGCGCTCTTATCGAGCCCCAGGAGGCTGAAGCTCCCGCAGAAGAAGCAGAGGCAGAGGTTTACAGCACCGACGCTCCCGCAGATGCTGAATAATCGACTTTTAAAAGACTTACGAAAACCGCGGAAAAACTTCCGCGGTTTTTTTTATTGTTTGTGTACGCAGTTTTTACCCACCTGCGCAAGCCGAGCCGATCCGCGTACTGACAACGCGGAAAATTAAGCGTAATTGACACGCGAGGTACATTCGCAGATTGCCGTCATTACGTTAACTGTTAATTTTATAAAATTTTTACAGTGCGAAAAATTTCGGTCAATGATAATCTTTCTAAAAAAACGGAATATTATCTTATTTAGTGTTAATACTGTAATCAAAAAATGCTGATTTTACACATTTTTTGATATAATGTATTGACTTTTGCTATTACTTTTGTTATAATTTTTTTACACCCCGGTGTATAAAAAATTATAAGGAGAACGAAATGATGAAAAAGGTCACGGCATTTTTGTTTTGTGCAATTATTCTTTTTGTCTGCATGCTGAGTGTTTCGGCGGCAGACTACGTTATTTGGGATTTTACCGATCCCATTGCGGCGTCCGAGTGGACAGGCACTCCCGAAGCTGAACTGGAGATCACCGAGCACGGTCTTAAGATTTCCGGTGAGGGCGATAACCTCAACATCAGTGTAAAGGTGAATGAAGAGGTTCTTCTGGACGATTACAGCTATGTAGTATTTGAATATACCGGCTCGGATGTGGGCGGCGGATTCCAGCTTTACCACTGGACAAGCACAAGCACAGGCTTCCCCTACATTTCCTCTTATTCCGGAAGCTGTGATGTAGGTGTTGTCAGACAGCATATTTTTGACCTTAAGGCCACTCCCTTTGAAACGGCACATTGGACAGGCAAGCTCACCAATCTGCGTATCGACCCTTTCCGCAACCAGACCAGACGTGAGATGATAATAAAGTCCCTGGGCTTCTTCAAGGATGCCGATACATATGATACATATGTCAAGGAAAAGGCATCTGCGGCTATCCCCTACGGTCAGCCCATAATGCTTTACAACCCTGCACTTACAAATCCCATTTTCCCCCTGACGGGCAGTAACTGTGTCATCGACTATAAGGATAACTACGCGATAGTTACCTCCACCAACGGACCCGAAGAAAAAGCGGGCAACACAGGCGACCCCAACTTCTCTGTTAACGCGGGCTTTGACGGAACCAGATGGCAGTGGATGAAGATACGCCTGAAAAACCTTTCCGAAGCTACCCATTTTGAAATGCATTTTGTTTCCGATGCCACCAACGGCACTCTCACCGGTGCCAGCTGTACCCACTTCCCCATTTCAAGCTTTGATGAGGAATTTGTGGAATACATCGTTAATGTAAAGGACGCAAACCTTAATTCCCAGAGCGTAAATAACAATATTCTGGAGGATACCATGTGGAAGGGTAATATCCGCCAGATACGCTTCGACTGTATGTGGAAAGCCGAACCCTCGGGTCAGATGCCCACAGGCAGTCAGATGTACATCGACTACATAGGCTTCTTCAGAAGCGAAGCCGAGGCGAAGGCATTTACACCCGACCCCTCCACCGAAATCGAAAAAGCCAAAAAGAATACGGGCGCTCCCACCCCTACATGGATATTCGACAACGAGGAGATAATAAGCACCATAAGCACCTGGTCTGTTGATTTGAGCCTGAGCGGCGGTGCACTCAAGGTTATCCCCACCACCGAGGACCCCTGCCTTGAAATGAGACTTCCCTTCACCTTTGACAGTGCGGAATTCCCCATTTTCGCTTACCGTCACAAGACAGACTCCACCGTGGGCGTTCTTGCTATGTTCTATTCCAGCGATAAGGGTGCAAACCCTTCCAATACCAATGTCGGTATAAGCGTTGATAACAGCGGTGTATGGTCCAATGTTATTGTGGATATGTCTACACACGAAAGAGCCAAGGAAACCTGGCACGGCAATATCACAGGTCTGCGTATCGACCCCATCAACGGTCTTGACCTGGAGGCTGAAATCTATATCGACCGCTTCGGCTTCTTCCGCACAAGAGGCGAGGCTATGGCGTTCCTCAACGAGGGCATAACCGCCATGGATTACAGCAAGCCTGCCGCCTTTACCGCGGATTATCAGAAGGCAATTATCCCCGGCGGCACTCTTTACGAGGGCTATAAAGAGAGCGACTTCCTGCTCAGCTCCACCACACCCTCAGGTGTAGGTACAAGCCCCGTTGTTATACGCACCGACGCTGACGGCAAGCAGGAAATTGTTGCACTGGGCTATACCAATGACAACGGCTTTACCTCATTTGTGGCAAACAAGCCCGCAAATTACACTCTCGGCTATAACCATAAGACCTACACCGACATTGCAGGTCACTGGGGCGAGGGATATATAAACTTCGTTTCCGACAGAACCCTGTTCGGCGGAACCTCTCCTACCGAGTTCAGTCCCGAGCTTGCTATGACCAGAGGTATGTTCATTACCGTTCTGGGACGTATGCACGGCGTTGACACCTCCAAGTACGACGGAAACACCGGCTACGGCGACGTACCCGTTACCGAATACTATGCACCCTACATTCAGTGGGCAAAAGAAAATAACCTCATGGCACCTCTTTCCGAAGTGACCTTCGGTGCAGAGGACCCCATCTACCGCGAAACCATGGCGGCTGTTATCGCAAACTACGCTAAATTCTCAGGCTTTAATATGGTGGGTTATGCAGACGTCATCAACTTCAGCGACCTTGCAGGCGTTGATGCGACTACCGTTGAAGCAATTGAGTTCGTTCAGAAGCTGGGTATTATCAACGGTAAGGGCGGCACCACCTTTGACCCCAAGGGCTATTCCACCCGTGCAGAGGTTGCCACCGTTATGGAGCGTGTGATAAAGACCGCACTGGGCGTTAATACCGCTTCCACTGCCTATACCCCCGATTACTTCACCCGTGACCGCATCAGAATAGGCGCATGGGGCTTCCAGTCAGATTTTGCCAACGAGTACGGCATGCAGAAGCTTCGTGACCTGGGTGTTGACTGGCTGATACACAGCGGTGCAGTTTCCTCTGTCTACACACGTGACATTGTTCTCAACTATGCCGATAAGTACGGCATTGCAATAAACGCCGCCGATGCTTCCGTAGGCAGCAGTTCGGTTGATGACCCCAACTGGAATCCTGCCGTGAAGGCTTCCGAATATATGCATCATCCCTCTTTCGTAGGTCACTTCTTCTCCGACGAGCCCGGTACCGACTATCACCCCATGCTGGGCGCACTCAGCAAGAAGTACCGCGAATTAATGCCGGGCAAGACTCCTTTTGTAAATCTGCTTCCCATGTATGCCAACGCGGCACAGCTCAAAATGAGCGGCGGCGCAGCGGCTATCGAGTATTACGATGCTGACCCCAACCTTTACAAAAACTACCTGCAGAGCTGGTTTGACCACACCGATTCCGACTTCATCTGCGTTGATATCTATCCTCTCTTCGGTACCACAGGTCAGCCCGAAACCTGGAGAACCTACGGTGATTATTGCGAATCCGTCAACCTTGTGGCTGAAGCGGCACGCAATAACAATGCAGAGTTCTGGTGCTGTATCCAGGCTAACGGCTGGACCACCGACAGACGCGACCCCGGCGTGCAGGGCTATCGCTTCCAGAGCTACACTCTCCTCTCATACGGCTGTACCTCCATTCTTCTGTGGTCTATGGACAGCGGTGATGACGAAAACGCATTGTTTAACCCCAAAACAGGCGGAGTAAATCAGCCCATCTATGATGACTGTGCAAAGGTTATGTGGGAAATTAAAAAGCTCTCCGATACCTACATTCAGTATAAGAACCTGGGCGCATTCACTCTCAATTGCACCGATTCTACTCCCTGGCTGAAGATGACCAATGAGTACAAGGACTTCACCGTTCTTTCCGAAACTGTTTCCGACGAGCCTCTTCTCATCGGTTGCTTCGACAAGAAGGACGGCGCGGGACACGCATTCACGGTTGTTAACATGACCAACCTTGGCGAATTCAAGCCCGCAACCCTTAAGTTCAAAATCGCTCAGCCTCTCACCGTAACCCTTTACGATGAAGCTGTTCCCACCGTTCTCACTGCGGACGCAGAGGGATATTATACCATAAATCTCGACTCCGGCGACGGTGTATTCGTTACAGTGGGTTAAAATAACCGCAATACTTTGTTGCCTGCGGGATGTCAAAGGCAGTCATTTACATCCGTGTAAACTCCTGCCTTTGCCGCCCTTGGCGCCGCGTCTTGCGGCATTTTAACCTCACTGTATTGTGAGATAACCGCAAATACTTTGTTGCCTGCGGGATAGTGAAAACCTCACAATATCACAAATTAAGTCTATATCAAAAAAGACAGAGAATTTTTAAGTTCTCTGTCTTTTATGTTTTGTATATAAAATATTCTGCGCGAATTACGGCAAGGGTACATGCGCGCAAGGCTTGAAGTGCGGGTGTGGCATTGCCCCTGCTTTATTCAACAATAATCTTTCCGACCCGATAGAATTTGCCGTTTCTTTCGGCATCAGTGGCAAGGTAAATCATGTCAACGTTTTGGTCATACATGCCGATTTCCACGTGATATTTGCCTGACGGTATATTTTGAGGAACGGTCACGCCCACGGTGCAGGTATGCTTGCCGGGAAGCCAGTTTCGTATGTCAACTCCGGTGGACATCTCAAAGCTTGCTTTTTCGTTCCAAAAACGCACGACAAAGGGCACACGATGGTAAATGGGCGCAACACCCACGTTTTCAATGCCCATTTCAAAGGCGCATACAGCTCCCGCGCTTGTTTTCTCGGGTGAGGTGAAATAGTCGAGGGTGAAATGGTATCCCATTTTGCTCAGCCAGTATTCCACTTTTTCTTTCCATTCAAAGGGTATGGGCAAGGATTTGGGGTTCAGTGTGCTTATGTGCGCCTCGAGAGTGAAGTCGATAACATCGTCGATATTCCAGCCCTTGCGCTTCCATTCGCACAGCCACCAGTAGGATTCAAATGACACAGGCGCTCTTTTCCACAAATCCGCATTCTGAAGCACACGGGGCGGATAAAGAATGGTTGTGTGTCCCGGCTCGCCAAGACCGTCACCGCGCCAGCCCACGTCGGCATAGCGGTTGGCATAGTGCAGTAATTCGGGTCGGGAAATCTGGCTCATTAGCTGAGTGTTTTTGAACACGTCAAGATAAGTATCCACAATATTTTTAAGTGATTCGGGTGAATAAAGGTGCAGATTATGACCCTCGCCCCAGCTTCCGGGCAGGGAAATATCCACCGTTTCAAGCACGGGGTTACTGTCAAATCTCTCACCCAGCTTTCGTACCGCCAGTGTGAAAAGCTCCAGAAACAGCGGGTCTGTGGGCGAATCCTTTACGCGCTTGCCGTCGGGGCGCTCGGGACAAGGGATAAGCTCCTTAAGCCAGTCGGGTACGTCATCACGGGCACGGGTGCTGTGCGCCATAAGGCGGAACATAACCGTTTGCTTGTGAGCTTTTGCCTTGTCAAGAATGTTTTGAATAAAATCGTAGTTGTATTTTCCCCTTTCGGGCTCAAATTCCTTCCACAATATGCGTATGTAGACCACCGAGCTGTCGGGATACCAGCCCTCCTCAAGACCGTTGTGCTGTACGTATTCGGGGACGGGATAGCATTCGTAATGCTCCGTTTCGCAGTAGTTATTTTCGGGTTTAACCACGCAATCGGAATAAATGGGCTCACCGCGGAAGTGCTGAAAGCTTACTATACCGATAAACGGATTTTGCGCTTCCTCGGGCTTATAATTGAATTTTTCGCATTTTGTAGCGTCTCTTACAACCATTTGTTTTCTCCTTGTTTTTGATAAGAACATTATATATTATTTTCGGAAAAAGGTCAATAAAATTTGAGAGGTTTTAAAAATTAATGTGAAAAAGTGCGCTGATTGTGAATTTATTACATAAAATCGAGAAAAAATAGCTGCTGCTGTTTACTTTTTTTGAAAAATATGCTATAATCGTTGTGCAATGTGTTAAAATTGATATTCAAGGAGAGGCTTATGAAGTTTTTGCTTTTTTCAGACTTTCACTATGTGCCCGGAACCTTTTTGAAGGGTGATATTGAGGGGATGAAGGAGATACTCGATGCCGCCGAAAGGGAAAAGGTGGATTTTATTATCCATGCGGGAGATTTGTGCCACGGGCCCTCTCACGTTGCGGATTTTGTGAGTAATATCAACGATTTTCACATCCCCGTATACCACTGTCTGGGCAATCATGATGCCGACCGCACTCCCTACGAGGATGTGCTCAAGTACTATAATATGCCCGACGGTTACTATTATTTTGATGATTACGGCTGTCGCATGATAGTTTGCGACCCCAATTATTATCTGCTGGACGGCGAGTATGTGAAATACTCCATGGGCAACTACTATGCCCATCCCGACGAAAGAGACTGGATGCCTCCCGAACAGCTGGCATGGCTGGAAAAGACCATTGATGAGTCTCCCCTGCCGTGTATTCTCATCAGCCACGAAAGCTTTGAGCGCTGTGACGGTGTAAAAAACCGCTATGACGTGCAGAAAATCATAAATGAAGCCAACAAAAAGAACAAAAACCGCGTTCTGATGTGCATAAACGGACACCATCACCGCGATTTTATACGTGTGCTTGATAACGTTATATATTTTGATATGAACTCCTCCTCCTACGACTGGGTGGGCAAGCCCCACAACGCTTTCCCGGAGGAGCTGTGCAAAAAGCATTGTGCACTCAACAAGACCGTTGTGTTTAACAGCCCTCTTTATGCCATTGTGACGGTCGAAGGCTCACGGGTGAAGATAAAAGGAATGGAAACCACCATGTTTATGGGCATCAACCGCCGTGAAATCGGCTATCCCGTTTACGATGACGCAGGACGCGAGGTAACCCCTGCTGTGCAGAATGCGGATATAACACTGAGGTAAGGAGTGTATCATGAAATTAACAAAAGAAACAAAAATAAGCATTGTTACTCCATTAAATGCTTCTCCTCGCGAGGATTTTTCCGCAGAGGAGCTTAAAAAGTACTTAAAACAGATACTCGGCTGTGATGCCGAAATATGCCGTGAGCCTGCATCTGACAGCTTCAGCTTCATTTTGGGTGCACCGTCGCGAAACCAATATACGGCAAGGTATATGACGGTGCAGGATTTCAACGCCCTTGTGCCCGGTCCCGAAGGTATGATGATTAAATGTGCCGATGAAAACACTATCATTCTTGCGGGAAGTGACGGAGATTTCGAGGCGGAATACGAAAGAGGCACTCTCTATGCCGTGTACGAATTTCTGGAAAGGTATATGGGTGTAAGCTTTGCGGCATACGTTAACCCCGATATTGCGGGCGGAGACGAGATACCGGTGCTTGACGAGTGGGAAAACGACGGCTTTGAGTACACAAAGCCCCGTGCCGACCTCCCCTACCGCACGGCAATCGTGCAGTACGGCGACGCACAGGGTAATTCCGACCACGGGCTTAATATCTCCTTTTTCGACTGGCTGGCACGCAACCGCTACAACCGCATACTGACCTGGGGCGGAATTTACGACGGCTACAAGAAAAGCGGTCTGCTTGAAGAAGCTCTCAAGCGCGGAATACGTTTTACGGTGGGTCACCATGCCGCGCCAAAAATGTTTTTGCCACCCATGGGTAACGAATATTTCCCCGAGCATTACTACCAGACCCATCCCGAGTATTATAAGCTTAAATCCGACGGCACACGCTTTTACTCCGACGGCTTTTACGGTCAGTGGATATTCTGCAGCCGTAACGAGGAGCTTATTGAGGAGATTTCGGGCAATATTATAAAATGGGTATCCGATAACCCTGCGGTGGATATTATCGCTCTGTGGCCGCAGGACGGCAGAGATGAGCAATGTCAATGTGAGGAGTGCAGTAAGTACTCCAAGGTCACTAACTACACCTATTTCCTCAATGCCGTTGCAAAGCGCGTAAGCGCGGTGCATCCCCACGTTAAAATTGATATGCTGGTGTATGTCGACCTGTGGGAGCCGCCGGCAGAATTGGAATTGGAGCCTTGCCTCATGATAGACGAGGCAACATGGCATTCCACCGGTCTGCGCAAGGCGGGCGCTCATGACGGAAGCGGCATTATCGGCACTCACTTTGAAAACACTCTGCTTCAGTGGCATGAGCTGGGCGCGGAAGTGGTGTATTATGACTATTATATGGGTGTTTACCCCGCCAGAAACCGCCTTATTCCCATGGCAGATGAGCTTAATCCCCTTTATAACCGCTTTGTGGAAAAGGGCATTATGGGAAGCGGAACCCAGATAGAATGCTACAATTTGTGGAATCACATTTTCAATTTTTACTGCTTTGCCCGCACGGCATATGATACCGGATTGACGGTGGACACCAATCTGGAGCGATTCAGCCGTATTTTCGGCAAGGGCGCGCCTTATATCTGCGAGATTATCAAAAAAACCGAGGATTTTCTTGAGGGTCAGCAGGATATTCAGAGGGCGGGAAGATTCATGATGCTGAATATAGACAAAAATGAGCTTTATGCCCTGTTTGACAAGGCGCTGGACGCCGCCGACACTCCCCGTCACCGCAATAATGTCCGCATGATACGCATGGCGTTCCGTTACAGCGATGTTGAAAGCACCGAGGTGGCATTCAATGAAGTGCCCACCTACACATCACTGCGACCCTATATTGACAAAAGCGGTGAGCTTTACTATATGTCCCGCTTTGACAGCTTCAAGCACAATGACCCGGGGTACGGCATTATGATTCCCGTTGACTGTCCCGAAAGCGATAAATTCATACCCGACAGATGGTATGAATTTGAAAATAAATAATATCTGAGAGGAAAATATATGAAAATAGTTATTGCATCCGACCTTCACGGCTCGGCTCATTACTGCCGTATGCTGATAGGACGTATACACGAGGAAAAGCCCGACAGAATTCTTCTTTTGGGCGATATACTGTATCACGGACCGCGCAACGCACTGCCTGAGGAATACAGCCCTCCTGCTGTGTGCGATATGCTCAATCCCCTTGCAAATAAAATTATCTGTGTCCGCGGTAACTGCGACGGCGAGGTGGACGGCATGGTGCTGAAATTCCCGGTGCTCAACCCCACTGCACTTATCTGCGACGGAGATTTTATCTTCACCGCCGTTCACGGACACCATCTTGATGACAATTCCGTAATTTCCCCTGCCGAGGGCGATGTTGTGCTGTACGGTCATACCCATATTCCCGACGACAGTGTGAGAAACGGTGTGCGCTACATCAATCCCGGCTCGGTATCTATCCCCAAGGAGAATTCGCCTCACAGCTACATTGTATATGAAAACGGCACTTTCACGCATAAAGACCTGATGACGGGGAAAGCGTACAGAAACTGAGTTTGCCCGTTGGGCAAGTGAAGTTAACTGAAGAGAGTGAGCTTCACTGTGTGCTCCAAATCAAGATAAATTACAAAAACCGTGGATCTCTCCACGGTTTTTGATTTTAAAATTTAGTTCTCCATTCCTTCCCCAGCTTTTTTTCAAGGTAGTCCGCCGCGCGTTGATAAATACGTGCATCAATGGGCTGACGGTGGGTGTCGGTGCCGATAAAGCGGATATAGCCATTGTTTACGTAGTATGCCAGACGTTTTCGCACAAAAGGAACGGCAAAGCTTTTCATATTCACTTGCGAAAGACATCCTATATCAAGAAACTCCTTGAAAAAATCTTCGTTATACATTATGTAGGGATAACGCTCGATGTGTGCTAATACGGGGGTTATTTTATAGGCAGAAATCAGCCTTTTGCACAGCTTGAGCATATGCTTGCCGTCGAAAATGCCGTAGGACAGCTCGGTCAGAAGGTATTTTTTATTACCAAGGGTTATGCACAGGTCAGTTATATCCTGAGCGTTGAAGAGGTATTCATGCAGATAGCACTCGCAGGCGACAGAGATATTTTTATCCGCGCAGTGCTTTTTAAAGCTTTCCACAGCGCGGTCTCGGCGAGCGATAAAATTACCCGAGGTCTCGCGCGTGGGGTAAAAATGCGGTGTCAGAACAGTGCTGTCAAAGCCTATGCATTCAAGCTCGTCCAAAAGCGCCAGCGCTTCGTCGGCGGTTTTACAGCCGTCGTCTACACAGGGCAAAAGATGAGTGTGCAGGTTTAACATACATGTAAAGTCCCTTCGGTTTAGTTTGACAATTCGCAATGTGCAATGCGCTTCGCGATGCAATTCGCAATGCGCAATTCGCAATTCGCAATTGAGGAAGATTTTGCTACGCAAAATCATTTGTTATAACGCTTCGCGTGCATGATGTACGTATTACGGTCGGTACGCGGATTGGTTCGCCTCTCACGCCCGCAGGCATATCACTTGCGAAGCAAATATCACGCACCGAAGGTGCATATAACTCGCCGTAAGCCGAATAAAACCGGCGTTGTATCCGTGAGGAAACAACGCCTGTGCGCTCTTTTTTATTTATAATACTTTCCGTATCTGCCGTATTTGTTCTTGGTAAAGCGGTCGTCCTCAACATCGTTGAAAACAAAGCCGAGGATTTTTCCGCCGATAAACTCGATGCTCTGCTTAGCACGGGATATTTCGGGGTAGGTGGAATAGTTCTGACGAACCACCAGCACCACGCCGTCCGACATTCTTATAATGGGGAGCACGTCGGCAACAACGTTGATGGGGGGAGTGTCAAACAGAATGTAATCGTACTTTTCTTCCAGCGATTCAATAAACTTTGCGGTTGCTTCGCACGCCAGAAGCTCACCGGGGTTGGGAACCGAAATTCCCGCACACAGCACGTCCAGATTGGGGAACGCGGTGTCGTTGACGGCTTCCTCCAGTGTCGAAAGACCTGTAAGTACATTGGTAAATCCGGGGGTGTTGGAAAAGCCCATTGAGCTGTAAATGCTGGGCTTACGAAGGTCAGCGTCAATAAGCAGAACCTTTTTGTCGGTCTGCGCAAGAGAAGTGGCAAGGTTAGCCGAGGTGGTGGACTTGCCTTCGCCCAGAACGGCGCTGGAAATGACGATTTTGTGGCATCCGCCCTGAGGGAGCGAGAGAATGAGATTTGTTCTTATAGCCTTGTAGGACTCCTTGATGAGAGCCAGCTTATCCTTGTCAACCGCGGTAATGTTTTTGGAATTCTTGTTGCTTGCAACGGCTTCCTTTTCCACTGCGGCATTCATTGTGCGGGTGAGAGTATCGTCTATATTAGCCTTGTCCTTATTGTTCATTTCTTAACTGCCTCCTTGCCTTTTTTGGTTGTAGCCTTGAAGGTGGCTATCATTCCCAGAACGGGAATATTTTCAAACTTTTCGGTAAGCTCATTAAGTGTTCTTACGCGGTTGTCAAGCAGGTCTATAACGAGAAATACCAGGAATGAAGCGAAGAAGCCGATAAACAGACCCGTAATGGTGTTCATGAAAACATCGGGGCCGGAAAGCACGCCGGGCAGGGGAGTTTCGTAGCAGCGAACGGTGTCCGCAACAGCGGTTTCGCCCGCAAGGGAGTTATCCGACAGCGCCATCTGGGTCAGACGGACATTGGCGGTTTTTTCGATAGCGTCCGCAATCATTTTACTCTCGCCCGAGGAGTTGGTGGTAACGGTAACGGTGAAAAGCTCGGTGTTTTCCAGTATGTTAAATCTTACCGAGTTTTTAATCTGCGCCGCAGTTTTCTTTGAGCGTATCACATCATCGGCGTATTCGGGATAATTCACCGCAAATTCATCGATATCGCTGTTAAGCTGGGAAGCAACCATGTTGTAATAATCCAGTGTATCCAGCATAGCTATCTTTGAGTGGATTATCTCACGTGTATACGCAAGGTTGGAGTTAAGGTAAGAGGGGTTGGAAACGTTGGTTTCCGACGCGGTGGATATTACCGTAAAACCGATACGCGAAACATATGTTTTCGGCATGGTATACTTTGTTATCATAAATGCCGCTATGGAGCACAGCACCGATGCAACAGCAATTATAATAATGTTCTTCCATACTATTTTAAAAAGTTTTTCCAATGATATTTCCATGGAATACCTCCAATGTACAACTGAGTGTGTGTTTTGCTTTTATACCTTAACAGTATATCACAATTTTTTGCAAAAATCAATAGAATTATTTAATATTGTTTATTTTGTCCAGCCACAATTTGCCTACGGCATCGGAAGGCATCCTCCATGCTCCGCGGGGGCTGAAGCTGACGGGTGTCACCTGCACACCGTCGGGCAGACAGCTTCTTTTGTACTGCTGTGCGAAAAAGCGGCGGTACAGTGTTTTCATGCAGGTGAGAATTTCCTCTTTTCCGTACATTCCCTCAAAGGCATTGAGGGCAAGACGGTATATTTTTGAGGGCGTAAAGCCGTAGGTGTACATGTAATAGATAAAGAAATCGTGAAGCTCGTAAGCACCCACAATCTCCTCGGTTTTCTGGGAAATATCTCCGTTTTCGGGAGGAAGAAGCTCGGGGCTGACGGGGGTGTTTACTATATCGTGCAGGATTTTGCCCGTTTCACCGCCCATGGTGTCCGCGATGCTGCGGGTAACGGTGCGGATGAGTGTTTTTGGGAGAGTTGCATTTACACCGTACATGGACATGTGGTCGCCGTTGTAGGTGGCAAAGCCCAGCGCCAGCTCCGAAAGGTCGCCTGTACCCACCACAATGCCGTTTTCGGCATTGGCAATGTCCATAAGCACCTGGGTTCTCTCACGCGCCTGGGCATTTTCAAATACCACATTCACGTTTTTGGGGTCGTGTCCGATGTCGGAAAAATGACCCGTCACCGCGTCTGCAATATTGACGGTACGCAGTGTGACGCCCAATTCCTCGCAAAGCCTGACGGCATTGTTTTTTGTGCGCTGAGAAGTGCCGAAGCAGGGCATGGTCACGGCAATTACATTTTTGCGGTCCTTGTTCAGCATATCCATGGCACGTACCGTTGCGATAAGAGCCAGTGTGGAGTCCAGTCCGCCCGAAATGCCGATAACCGCACTTTGCGCATTTATGTGCTCCAGACGGCGCTTGAGACCCGCCGCCTGAATGTCAAGAATTTTATTGCACTGCTCGCTGTCGGCATAAAAAGGGTCGGCAGGGTAGCGGCGATCAAGCTTTGTCGGGGTAATTTCGGTTCTGAAAAAGAAAATATTGTCGCACAGCTTACCAAAATACGGGCTTTTTGTCCGAAGTGCACAGCAGGCTTGAGTATCGCCGTCGCCGTAAAGTATGCCGTCCCGTTCGTAAAGAGGGCTTTCACACAGTATTTCGCCGTTTTCCGCCATAATCCTGCTTCCCGAATAAACCGCGTCGCCCGAGGATTCGCCCGAGGGGGAGTTGACGTAAACGTAGACGCACTTATACTGCTCCGAACGGCTTATGCAAAGCTCGCGTCTTTTTTTCTCACTGCCCGTAATTTCGGGAGCAGTGTCGAGATGTATTATAATATTTGCGCCCTCACAGGCAAATTTTGCCGAAGGGGGACAGGGTGCATGGGCATCACTGCCTATTTCAACGGCAAAGGTGAAATTTTCCAAGCCGTCACAGGCATAAATGTGGTCGCAGGTTACCATGGCGCTTGACATTATACCGCCGAACTTTGCCCATATCGCATCCTTTGCTGCGGGCGCGGGCCGGAAAATGCCTTCCGGCATTGTCTGAGCCGAAAGACCGCATATTCTGCCTTTGTTTATTACCGCCGCACAGTTGTAAACACCGTTTGCAACGGCAACGGGCACACCCACAATCAGTACCGCGTCGATATTTTCGCTCTCACCTGCTATTTTCGTAAGGCATTCTGCGGCACTGTCGGTAAGTGCCTTTTGTAAAAACAGGTCACCTAAGGTGTATCCCGTCAGACAAAGCTGAGGGAAAACAATAAGCTTTGCACCGTTTTTTGCCGCTTTGCGGGCATTTTTTATTATGCTTTCGGTATTTTTTTCGCAATCGGCAGGTGTTATATCGGGGCTTACAGCCGCGATTTTAATAAATCCGTCCTTCATGGGAGCACTTCCTTTATCTGGTAAGTTTGTAGCACAGCTTCATAAGGCTGTCGCCCATGTGCATATTCTCAATCTGCACGTCGTAATCCGGCAATTTAAGCTCCATATTGGAAAAATTCCAGAAGCCCTTTACACCCAGCTTTGCCAGCTTTTCGCACATAAGGGGGGTCTCGGTTTTGGGCACGGTCATCACGGCGATATCTACCGTGTTCTGAGCACAAAATACCTCCAGCTCGTCGATGTGGCAAATGTTAAGACCGTTGACTGTCTGACCGATAATGTCTTCTTTTTTGTCAAAAAGACCGATGAGATTGACACCGCGGTTCTTGAAAAGGGGGTGAGTGGCAAGTGCGTGGCCTAAGTTACCCGTTCCCACAATTATTGCATTGTAGCTTTGGCTGACACCCAGAATATCGCCTATCGCCTCGTAGAGCAAACGCACATTGTAGCCGTAGCCCTGCTGACCGAAGCCACCGAAGCAGTTTAAATCCTGGCGTATCTGAGAGGCGGTGAGGGACATACGCTTTGCCAGCTCTCCCGAAGAAATTCGGGTGATATCGCTTTTTATCAGCTCACCCAGATATCTGTGATACCTGGGCAGACGGTTTATGACCGCCTTGGAAATGGACTTTTCGGGAATTGTTCCGCTTTTCATTTTATCCTCATTTTCAAAGCTTTTCTATGGTTTCCATAACGTAGTCCGCAAACTGCTGTGCGGTAGCACCGTTGTCGCGTCCTGTCATGGTGAGCTTCTTTTCTTCAAACATACAAATATCCAGTGCACGAGCCAGCTTGTCGGATTTTTCCTGATATCCGATATGGCTGAGCAGCAAAACTACCGCTCTCAGCATGGAGCAGGGGTCGGCGTACTGAGCGCGTCCCTCTTTTACCATTCTGGGCGCAGAGCCGTGGATAGCCTCGAACATTGCATATTTCTTGCCGATGTTTGCGCTTCCCGCAGTACCTACACCGCCCTGGAATTCAGCCGCCTCGTCGGTGATGATGTCGCCGTAAAGGTTGGGCAGAACCACTACCTGAAAATCGGTGCGGCGCTTTTCATCAACCAGCTTTGCGGTCATGATATCTATGTACCACTCGGTTGTGCGGATTTCGGGGTATTCGGCGGCAACCTTCTGGCAGAGGTTGAGGAATTTGCCGTCGGTGGTCTTTATAACGTTAGCCTTGGTAACGATGGAAACGTGGTTTTTGCCGTTCTTTTTTGCGTAGTCGTAAGCAAGACGGGCGATACGGTCGGTACCCTCGGTGGTGGTGACAACAAAGTCCACCGCAAGGTCGTCGTTTACGTGAACGCCCTGGCTTCCCACTGCGTAAGCACCCTCGGTGTTTTCGCGGAAGAAGGTCCAGTCAATACCCTGGTCGGGTACCTTTACGGGGCGTACGTTGGCAAAAAGGTCCAGCTTTTTGCGCATTGCAACGTTTGCACTTTCAATGTTGGGCCAGCCGTCGCCTGCCTGGGGAGTGGTGGTGGGTCCCTTGAGGATTACGTGGCACTTGTAAAGCTCTTCCATAACATCGTCGGGAATAGCCTTGCCGCAGGCAGCACGGTTTTCGATGGTAAGGCCGTCGATAACCTTGAATTCAACCTTGCCCCTGAGCTGTTCATCTTTCAAGAGATATTCCATTATTCTCTGTGCCTGGGCGGAAATAACAGGTCCTATTCCGTCGCCGCCGCAGATGCCGATAACGATTTTGTCCAGCTTTTCGTAATTTATAAACTCCGAATCCTTTTTGATGTTTTCCGCACGGTCAAGCTGTGCGCTTACGAGAGCCTTGAATTTTTCAACCGCCGCTTCAATTGCGGCATTTTTTACTTCGGGGGTCATGATGTATCTCCTTTAATGTGTTAAATTTAATACGTATCTCATAATTTCGCAGAAATACAAATTAGTACATCTTATATTATACATCAAAGCAGTGCCCGTATAAATGTACAAAATGAAAAATAAATCTATATAATATTGTTAAATTTGGTATTATTCATATTTTTTCAATTTATTTCTTGATTTATCACGTTTTTTTTGGTATAATATAACTTCAATAATACATATTTACACAAAAAGGTGGTATTTCTATGAAAAAAATAACAAAAGCCGTAATTCCCGCAGCAGGTCTGGGAACCCGTATGCTTCCCGCGGCGGCAGGTGTACCCAAGGAAATTATGCCCATCGTGGATAAGCCCTCCATTCAGTACCTTGTTGAGGAGGCGGTTGCCGCAGGCATTACCGATATTCTTATAATCACCAACCGCGGAAAGGAAGCCATCGAAAACTATTTCGACTACTCCGTTGAATACGAAAGTAAATTAAAGTCATCCGGTAAACTGGAAATGCTGGAAAAACAGCGTACCGTTGCCGACCTCGCAAACATATACTTTATCCGCCAGAAGGAGCCCAAGGGTCTGGGTCATGCCGTACTGCGTGCCAAGTCCTTTGTGGGCGATGAGCCTTTTATGGTGCTTTACGGCGACGACGTTATAGATGCACCCGTTTCCACTACCAAAAAAATGGTGGATATTTATGATAAGTACGGCATGTCCGTTGTGGGTGTGCAGTCGGTTACCGATGAGCAGATTGTTAAATATTGCTCTCTTAAGGTGGATAAGTGCGAGGACAGAATTTATAAGGTGTCCGATATGATTGAAAAGCCCCCGATTGAAAAGAAGTTCTCCAATCTTTCCATTCTGGGCAGAGCACTGCTTACCCCCGATATTTTTGAAATTCTTGAAAATACCGCTCCCGGTGCGGGTAATGAGCTTCAGCTTACCGACGCAATGGCAACCCAGGCGCGCAACGGCAGGGTAATGGCTTACGAATTTGAAGGCTTCCGCCACGATATGGGCAGTAAGCTGGGCTTTTTGATGGCAAATGTCATGCTGGGTGTTAAGAATGACGAGCTGGGCGAGGACTTTAAGGCATTTTTGAAAGAATTTACAAAAACGCTTTAACAATTATCAATTCGCATTGCGCTTCGCTCAATTCGCAAATTGCGAATTTGAAAAGGCGCACCGCGCCTTGAAAGGAACAAGTTTATGAACCAACGAGTTACAAAAGAAAACTACTATCTCGATATTGCACAGACGGTTGCCCAGAGAGGCACTTGTTTGCGCAGAAAATACGGTGCTGTCATTGTCAGGAACGACTCCATTGTTTCCACCGGCTACGCAGGTGCTCCCAGAGGCAGAAAAAACTGCTGTGATCTGGGCTACTGTATGCGCGTGAAAATGAATATTCCCCGCGGACAGCGCTATGAGCTGTGCCGTTCGGTTCATGCGGAGGCTAACGCTATCATTGCCGCGCCCCGTGAGCAGATGCTGGGTGCTACACTGTATCTGGCAGGTATCGATTCCGCAACGGGCGAGCTTGTGCCGGACGGCGACTGCTGTCAGATGTGCAAGCGCATGGTCATAAACGCAGGCATTGAGCGCGTTATCATACGCAACACCCCCGAAAAATACACTGTAATTGACGTCGAAAGCTGGATTGACAACGACGACAGCCTTAACGGAACAATAGGATATTGATAAACGGCGTGCCGTTTATCAATATCAATTAGCAATTCGCAATTATCAATTCGCAATTTCGGAAGAAAACCGCTTGGCGGTTTTCAACATTAATTGCGCATTGCGAATTGCGCATTTCGAATTAAATTAAAGGTGGTATTATGCAGAAAGTACTGTTTGTATGTACCGGCAACACCTGCCGAAGCCCTATGGCGCAGGCGTGTGCCAACATATTTTTTGAGAATAATGACATAGATGCAAAGGCATATTCCTGCGGTCTTGCCGCGGGTGTCAACGATGAGGCTTCCCCCAACGCGGTTCAGGCGGTAAAGGAGCGCTACGGCATTGATTTTTCCCACCGCGCCGTACAGATAAACGAACAGCTTATTACCGACAGTGATGTTATTGTGGGCATGAGCCGTCATCATGCCGAAACGGTTTTTCAGCTTTACCCCCATCTTTTAAAGGGTAAAATCCTCATTTCTATGCCACGCGACATTCCCGACCCCTACGGTCAGGACATTGAAATTTACCGTAAGGCACTGGATGTCATTCATGAGGGCATACATCAGCTTTTCAATCCTCCCGAAGAGCCGGAAATGTCGGATTTCACGGTAGAGCTTTTCGAGCCTAAATGGGCAAAGGAGCTGTTTGAGATAGAAAAGCAGTGCTTTTCCACCCCCTGGTGCGAGGACGAGTTCACAAATCTTGACAAAAACGAGTTCGCCACCGCATTTGTGGCGCTTAAAGAGGATAAGCCCGTAGGCTTTACGGTAATATACCGCGTTGCCGACGAGGCTCAGATAATGGATATCGCCACCCACCCCGCTCACAGACGCGAGGGCATCGCCGAGGCACTGATGGATGTGGCAATAGATTACAGCCGTACCGACGGCGCTTCAAAAATGATGCTGGAGGTTCGCCGTTCCAACACCGCCGCACAGAAACTTTACCAAAAGAAAGGCTTTAAGACCGTAGGCACACGTCGGGACTACTACACCTGTCCCACCGAGGACGCGGTTCTTTACGATTTGGAATTATGAAAATCCTTGCAATAGAATCCTCCTGTGATGAGACCTCTGCCGCAGTGGTGGAGGACGGCAGAAAAATATTGTCAAACGAGGTGCTTTCCCAGATAGACATCCACAAGCGCTACGGCGGAGTTGTGCCCGAAATAGCCTCCCGCGCCCACATCGAGGCAATAAGCCCCCTTGTGAAAACAGCGCTGGAGACGGCAAACGTAACTCTCGACGACATTGACGCCGTAGCCTGCACCAACCGCCCCGGGCTTATCGGTGCGCTTCTTGTGGGCGTGAATTTTGCAAAATCGCTGGCGTATTCGCTGTCCAAGCCCCTTATCCCCGTAAATCACATAATGGGTCATGTGGCGGCGAACTATCTTGTGCACGAAAATTTAAAACCGCCCTTTCTTGCGCTGGTTATTTCGGGCGGACATACTTCTGTTCTGGGAATGGACTCCTTTGCGTCATATAAAACCATCGCACGCACACGTGACGATGCCATCGGCGAAGCCTTTGACAAGGTGGCGCGTGTTATGGGACTTGAATATCCCGGCGGAAAGGAAATGGACAGACTTGCCGCCTCGGGTAATCCCAAGGCATACACCTTCCCCCAGGTTCACGTTAAGGATGCGCCCTATGACTTTTCCTTTTCGGGTCTTAAAACCGCTGTTATAAATACTTTGCACAACAGTGAGCAAAAGGGGATTGAGGTTGTCCGCGAGGATATTGCCGCTTCCTTTACAGCCAATGTGGTGGAAACACTGATTGACAGACTGGATAAAATACTTGCCGATTATGATTATAAATCGCTTGCCGTTGCAGGCGGAGTGAGTGCCAATTCCCACATACGGGGCGCACTTGAAAAATACTGCGCGAAAAAGGGAATAGGTCTTTATCTTCCGCCCATTTCGCTGTGCGGAGACAACGCCGCCATGATAGGAGCGCAGGCATTTTATGATTATCAGGACGGCATAACAGCCGACATTTCGCTTAATGCGTTTGCGACGCTCTAAGCTTTCCTTTGCCGTAATCCGAATGTGATATGGAAGAATCTTTTACTTTCCATTTGTCTTAAATGGTTTACAGTTCAAATATGCTTCGACTTCGCGGTTTCTCCGCTCCGCTTAGCATGACAGTAAAGGAAAGTGCTTCGCGTGATATTGTGTTCGTATTACAGTCGGTACAATAATTAAAACCTGAAACGGATTCCGTTTCAGGTTTTTTCCATAATTGCGAATTGCACATTAGAAAAAACACTCCCGTGGCACTGCCCAAGTGTTCTCAAGGACACTTGGGCAGTTTTATTCGCCTTACGGCGAGTTTTATTGCTTCGCAGTGATATTTGAACAAAGTTCAAGTGATATTGCCTCCGGCAGTTTATGGCGAATAAAATAACACTGAAATCGCAAGATTTCAATATCACTTCCCGAATGGGAAATATCACTCTGTGCGAAAGGCACAGAATATCACGATATAAAAAAATACTACCCGGAAAAGAGCTTTGTTTTCTCTTCTTCGGGTAGTTTTGTCGTATACTGTTGCAAGCAGGAATTTTGTGTGCCAAATTTCGTTTATATTAAAGATAACTGTCCTTAGCAACCCTGCTCTTTCCACGGAGTTTTTTTGTTTTATTTTATTCCTGTTCTTTCTTTGCTTGTTCAATTATCTTCTGCGCTACGTTGGAGGGTGCTTCTGCGTAACGGTCGAAGGTGTAGGTGAAGCTTCCGCGTCCCTGAGTGGAGGCGCGCAGGGTGATGGTGAAGTTGCCCATTTCGCTCTGAGGAACCTCTGCGTCAACAACGCTGTATCCCTTGAGGAATTCGCTGGGATTCATGCCCATTACCTTGCCGCGGCGCTTGTTGATGTCGCCGATGATGTCACCCATCATGGAATCGGGTACTGTAACGCTCAGATTGCCCACGGGCTCCAGAATTACGGGATTAGCCTGCTTTAAGCCGTCCTTGAATGCCAGCGCCGCCGCCAGCTTGAACGCCATTTCCGACGAGTCAACATCGTGATATGAGCCGTCGTACAGGTTGGCTTTAAGACTTGCAACGGGGAAGCCTGCCAATACGCCCTTAGCCATACATTCCTGCAGACCTTTTTCAACTGCGGGGTGGAAGTTCTTGGGCACAGAGCCGCCGAAAATACTTTCGGTAAAGGTGAGGCCGTCCTCTTCGCCGGGTGAGAACTCTATCCATACATGACCGTACTGTCCCTTACCGCCCGACTGCTTCTTGTGTTTTCCTTCAACCTTGACGGATTTTTTGATTGCTTCGCGGTATGCAATTTTTTCGGGTTCAAGCTCAACCGTTGTACCGTAACGGGTTTTAAGACGGCTGACTATAACGTCGATATGCTGTTCGCCCAGACCGTACAGAAGCTGCTGCTTGGTTTCGGCGCGGTTTTCGTATCTGATGGAGAGGTCTTCCTCCAGAAGCTTTGCGATACCTGCGGAAATCTTATCTTCGTCGCCCTTTGCCTTAGGCACAACGGCGGTGCACAGAAGCGGCTCGGGGAAGGTGATTTTCGCATACTGCTTGTCGTGGTCGGCGGAAAGTGTGTCGTTGGTGTTGGTGTTTACAAGCTTGGTGGTAACACCAATGTCGCCGCATGCCATTTCCTCAACCTCTATCTGACGTTTGCCCTTGGAAACGTAGATATGAGCGAATTTTTCGGTCTGACCTGTGGTAAGGTTCTTCAGAACGTCGTCCTTTTTCAGAACACCGCTCATGACCTTGAAGTAGGACATTTTACCTACAAACGGGTCGGCAACCGTTTTGAATACGAAGATGGAGGCGGGACCCGTTTCCTTGATTTCGATAGGTCCTTCAACACCGCGCTCAACCTTTTTGTCAAGGGGAGTGGGGTAGGACTCTGCTATGTATTCAAGGAAGTGCTCAACGCCCCAGGTGGTGGTGGCGGAGCCTGAATATACGGGAGTGATGTCGCCCGAAACCATACCGTCATGAAGCGCGGTAAGTGTTTCCTCCATGGTGAACTCTTCGCCTGTGAAGAATTTTTCCATAAGTGCGTCGGAGGTGCCTGCAAGAGCTTCGTCCAGCATCTCTCTGTATCTGTCGATAAGTGCCTGTGCGCCGGCGGGTACATCTATCTGCTTTCTTTCGCCGTTTTCGCGGATAAACGCGGTTTTACGCGCAATATCCACAAGACATACAAGCTTGTCATTCTCTCTGAAGGGAACAACCAGCGGAACTACCGAAACACCGAACATATCGCGCATTTCCATGAGTACTTTGCTGAAATCGGTATTTTCCTCGTCCAGATGGTTTACGAAAATGGACTTGGGAATGTTGGATTCCTGAGCGTATCTCCAGCCCAGCTCCGCGCCTACCTCAAGACCTGCTTTGGCGTTCACCACGATAAGCGCGCTTCCCGCAACACGCAGAGCCTGACGGGTCTCGGCGATAAAGTCCAGATAACCGGGAGTGTCTATAATATTGATGATTTTGTCTTTAAAATTAATGGGGGCAATGGCGGTGGAAACCGAAAAACCTCTCTTTATTTCCTCGGGGTCGTAGTCGCACATGGTGTTTCCTTCGCTGATTTTGCCCAACCGGTCAGTAGCTTTTGTAAGATACATCATAGCTTCTGCAAGAGATGTCTTTCCGCTTCCGCTGTGACCGAGCAGGGCGATATTACGAATGTTGGCAGTGCTGATGTTAGGCATAGTTTTTGTCCTCCAAATTTATAAGCGTCTGAATAAAAATCTATCTGTGGATAAGAAAACTCTTAAATTCGGCAAGATGATTAATTTCAGCGGTATGTGTTCATTATACAACATAACTTTTCCAATTTCAATAGGGAAAAATGAATTTTTCACGATAACCATGAGAAAGTGAGTAGTGTTTTTTGTGTACATTGCATAAATAAATGTTAATTTAAGGTTTTTATAACGTGTATAGAGGAAATATAACATTTTCAGACAGCACCGCGTGTATTCACGTAGAGCAAAATTCAATTCCGGCAAATGTTGCTTCAATTGCCTTTTTCATAAATATTTATAACTTCAATTCCGCATTTGTTTGCGTAATTAACGTAGTATTTACTACCATACTTGCGGTCTGCAAAATTACTCACTTGAGTAGTATAATACTTTAAGAAAGATGGGTGATAAAGTGGACATTATTGAAAGACTTTCTGCTATTCTTAAAAAATACGGCTGGACAAAGTATCGGCTTTCCAAGGAAAGCAAAATACCCGAATCCACATTATCAAATATATTTCATCGTGGTACTGTCCCCACTATTGCAACGCTTCAGTTGATATGCGAAACAATGAATATTTCACTTGCGGAATTCTTTTCTGACGATGAGCAAGTTGTTATGACCCCCGAGCTTAAAGAATTTTACGAGGAATGGAAATTGTTACCGCCGGAAAAAAGAAAACATCTGCTTCAGACAATGAAGTGTATGCGATGAGAAGCCGATTTGCGCTTCTCTTTTTTGTGTCGGCAAGGAAAAGCTGATTGGTAATAAAAATTTTCTTAAACCTATTGCAATTTCATTTATTTTGTGTTATACTAACATATAAGCGCAATGCAAAGCTCTTTTGCGCACACAATAATGCCGGAATGATGGAATTGGCAGACGTGCCGGACTCAAAATCCGGTGGTAGCGATACCGTGCGGGTTCGACCCCCGCTTCCGGCACCAAACAGTAGAAATCCGAACCCAAAGCTGGTAGGCGAAGGGTTCGGATTTCTTTGCGTTTTCGCAGAAAACGAGTGTTCGGGTGATATGTGATGATAATCAGGTTTTAAATTTGCGTTTGGAATCAGCTATGCTTGCTTTGCAGCTTATCGTAAAGAGTGGGAATCGTATGCTGATGATCTCCGCAAAAATGCCATCCGAGACCGCCTTTGCTGGTGGGACGGTTTACGATATTTTTTCGGGGACGGTAATAATAGTTGGGATCATTATACCCGATCTTGGAACGGTAATCCCCCAAATCTATCAGGTCGAAATTTGCGGTGGTAATGTCAAACGTTGGGTATCCGAGATTTCTCGCAATGGACAGTGCCTTCAAAAAGACCTCCGCTCCGATCACCGCTGAGCCGAAATTCAAGAAAACGCCTCCGTCAAGATCGCAAACTGTTGCACACATTTTCTTAAAATCAATACCCGAACATTTACCGATCAGCGCCATATTGCAAGAGGGATGCTGATGAATGATATCGGTTCCGAGGGCAATGTGGTAGGTGGCCGGAATATTGTTGACGTACGCCTGATACAGTACGCAATCCTCACGGTATGGAAATTTGTCGGGATTTTCAAAAATATACTTTCCCAATGCCTCTCCGTAACCCAGATCCTGCTCGGCTCCCAATCGCAATGCCTCGTTCATCCAAGCCCCGGTCTGCTCCCACATTCCGAAGGAACCGTCCTCGATGGCAGAGGGAACGTCCTCGCTGGTTCCCCCAAGATATGCCAGCTCAAAATCGTGAATGCTTCCGGCACCATTCGATGAAATATGCGTTATGGTTTTGTTTTTTATCATTGCGATCAAATAGCGTGAAAGGCGGTTCTTGATCACGTGGGCGCCCATCGACCAAATAACAGGGCGATTGCTGCTTCTCGCCTTTGCGATTCTTTCAACCAACACGTCAAAATCGGGATGCTCGAAGTTTTCATGAGGCGTAACACCCGGTGTCATAAGATTATCAATGGTGACCAAATTTCTTCGGTCGTTTGCGTCGTATGTTTTAATGTTATCAAATACCAGCTGCCGGTTTTTTCCTTCGCCAATAAAAATTCCTCTGGTTTCCATATTAATTCTCCAGCCATGTTAAAATTTTATCTACATTCTCAAAACAATCTACGAGAGCGTGTGCTCCGGCATTGGTTAACCGTTGAATCTTTACATCATCAAATCCGCACAGCTCTTTTTCTTTTCCACAGATGCCAAGCGTACAAGCACCTACGGCTTTTCCTAATCTGATCTCGACAGGTCCGTCTCCGACTACGAGAAGTCCACTGTGATTTTTCGCGATCAGTCGTTCCAAGGTTGCTTCTTTTGAGCAATTCTCACTGTGTGGTTTTGCTCCGGCAATCTCCTCAAAAAAGCAAGAAAGACCAAGCGCTTCTGCCTCTTTGATCACGTCTTCCTCATCGGTTCCGCTTGCCGCATAGAGTCGAATACCTCTTTCTTTAAGGGCAGCAAGAAATTGCTTGGATCCGCGCATGATGTAATGATCTGCTTTACCCGCTTGCGCGTCTGCTTTGTTTTTTTCCACGTTTATCATTAATCTGCGGTTGTACTCCGCCTTGTATTCCCAAGGATCAAGTGGCGTTTTCCCCTGTTGCTTAACGCGTTCGGCAAGCCATTTCATTTGAAGTATGGTTTGAATTCCGGTCGAATCTTTAATATAATCGCGAACCTCTCGTTGGTTTTCCTCGGTATATCCGTCGCCGAAAATACATTCCAGCATAAGAGGCTCCATAACGGCTTCCCAACCGCAACGAAGCGTCGACAAGGTTCCGTCAAAATCAAAAACGGCAGCAACGATTTTTTTCTTTTCGTGTTGCTCCAAAACGATCATAAGTGCATTCCTCCATTAAAGTAATATTCCAAAGCCGTCATAGCTGCGGCATAAGCGCGTGCATTTTTTCCAAGGCAAGAAGAATACACATGAAATTGGTGTACCTTCCGTGAGAATGCAGCGCGGTCAAGAGCGCTTTCTATCATTTCCTTCAGTACAAAATCCGCATTCGTCAACTCTCCGCCCAAAACGATATTCAGAGGTTCAAATAAGTTTACGGCATTGATACAAAGGACTGAAAGAATTTTCCCTTGCTCCCGCAGCGCAGTCATTGCTTTTTGATCGCCGTTTTCGGCTCTGCATATCAGGTCATTCCAACTGCTTGCACCGGCTTTTTGCACTGTTGCCGGAATAGATGCGTATAATTCGGCGCAACCGACGTTTCCGCAGGCGCAGGTGGGTCCGTTGATGTCTACCGTAGTATGCCCCAGCTCTCCGCCCATACCGTCTCTTCCGGTAAAAAGATGCCCGTTCTTGATGATCGAGCAGCCGATGCCGTGGTCGGCGAGCAAAAACAGCATATCGCCATGAACGTTATTTCGGTTTTTCTCGGCAAGAGCCAGCACGTTCGTATCCTTTTCCAAATACACCGGAAGGGCAAAACGGGAAGAAAACGCGTGTTTGATATTATAATCGTGAAAAAGATACAATCCAGATGGATTCAGTATCATGCCTTTCGCAGAGTCAATGGGACCCGGAGCACAGATACATATTCCCAAGGGTGTGGCACCGTTGCTTACGCTAGCTAATGCAAGCGTGATCTCTTCGCAAATGAGCAAAACGGTTTTCTCGGCACTTTCAAGAAAATCCATTTTCTTTCCGAAAATCTTATTCCCTGAAAAATCAGTTAACAGTATCTCGCAGCCATCACGGCTTAAATCAATCCCGATGGAAATGAAGGCATTGGGATTCAACTGTAGCAAAGTCGGTCTTCGTCCTGATCCGGATTTTACGACATCTCCGTTCATGATAATGCCTTGTTCAATAAGAGAATCGGTAAGAATTGTAACGGCTGCACGAGAAAGACCCATAGCGCGGGAAAGATCTGCTCGCGATAACGGTTTTTTTCGGATCATATCTACGATCAAGCGCTGATTACTTTCTCGCATAATGGCAGAATTGTGCGCTTTTATCATTTCATCATTCTCCATAACGAATAAGTTGTTCAATAAGTTCAGATGCACTCGCACTTCCAGTTGTATTCATCTTCTTCACACAAACAGATGAAGCCAGGGCGCCGATCACGCCTGCCTCACGGTCATTCGCTCCGGATGCCAGAGCCAGCGAAAACGCGGAAAGAAAGCAATCCCCCGCGCCTACCGTGTCTACGGGCGGTGCAACGGGTATAGCGTAGATTCGTGTGGCACCGTTTTTTCGATATATCAGACATCCTCGCTCGCCAAGAGTCAAACAAACTTCAGAATCGGTTTTTCTTGCAAGACGGCAAGCTGCCATGGCTATATCATCCTCGGTTGCGCAAAGCGACAGATCGGTTTCGATCGCATGCGCGCATTCCATTTCGTTTGGTTTCAAAATGCAGTGACGGAATCGGTCAATGCGAGATCTACTATCCACTACCGTTAAAAGCCCCGACTGTGAAAGACCGTTGATCACTTCGCGCACTCTGTCCGTAACGCATCCATTCTCAAACTGATCGCTTACGCAAAGCACGTCGGCTGATGCCGCATAGCGTTTCAACTTCTCGATCAGCTGATCCTCCATCTCTTTAGACAGCGGAGAAAAGCTCTCAAAATCCAGACGCGGATCCTCTACCTCTATACCGGGATATCCTTTGCGCATGGGTTTACAATAAGCGTTAGTAACTCGTCCTTTTGCCATCACAAGTCCGTCGGCGGAAATACCAAGCTCTTCCATGACGTTTTTTAAACAAACACCGCGCCAATCGTCGCCAATGACACCGATAGGGGTAAACCCGTCACAAAGTGTCGCCATATTGACTGCGACGTTACCTCCTGCGCCGGCGGAAAAGCGTTCTTCTACTATTGGCAAAGGAAAATGAGGTGTTTCTCTGGAAAGGTGACTTCTTGTCATGTCGCCAACCCAATACACATCAAGACACATATCACCGATCAGTACGGCTTTCACCTGCTTCATTTTTTCTAAAATCGTTTGGAGCCGTCCCTCGCTAACTCCTTGAAAATATTTCATAAACGTCCTCCATTGTTGATCGTGCTCTTTGGAAGATTATAGCACTAAAACAATTCAATGTCAATAGTTTGTTATATGATTTAACAAAATGTTTTTCGTTTTTTTCGGAATTGAAGCTATGTTTGGTTCGGATTTATCATCACTCACTGCACCAAACAGCAGGTGATGTCAGATGCATCATCTGCTGTTGTTTTTGTTTTAATGATGTTTTGTAAAAAATTGTTTGCGACTTTTGGAAAAGTGTCAGAAAACACTTGCATTTTTTAAAAAGCAGGTGTATAATGTACTCACAACCGAATATACGGGAGCTTGTATACAGGCTGAGAGGAAGGTGCGACCTTCGACCGAGAACCTGATTTGGATAATGCCAACGTAGGGATGCCTGATGCAAGAATGTTAGGAAAAACAAGCAATTTACGGAAGCTGCCAAATCGGCGGCTTCCTTTTTTTGTTGCAATTTACATGGAGGTGTAAAAATGGTAAACGTAAACGGAAAGCCCCTGGAGATAGCGGGCAAAACCCTTGCCGGGTATCTTGAGAGCACAGCTTACGATATGAAGCGTATAGCAACGGAGCTGAACGGAAATATCGTTCCGAAGGCTTCTTATGCCCATACCGTTCTGAGGGACGGCGACAGTGTGGAAATCGTGAGCTTTGTGGGAGGTGGTTGAGTGATTCCTTCAAAGGAAGAATGGGACAGCGCTCTGGAGCAACGATACGGCAAAGAGCTGCAAATGGCATTTTCCCGTGCAACCGTTGCGGTGTGCGGACTGGGCGGGCTGGGCTCAAATATCGCCGTGGCGCTTGCAAGGGCGGGTGTGGGCAGGCTTATACTGATTGATTTTGACCGTGTGGATATCACAAATCTTCACCGTCAGCAGTATAAGGCAAGTCAGACGGGAATGTATAAGACCGAAGCATTTGCAGAAAATCTCAGAGAATTAACACCGTATGTTTCACTCGAAATACATACACAAAGAATAACCCGATCAAATGCCGTATCCCTTTTGTCGGAGGCGGATGTTATCTGCGAGGCATTTGACAGCGCTCAGCAAAAGGCTATGCTTGCGGACACCGTCTTTTCAAAAATGCCGGACAAATATTTTGTTGCGGCTTCGGGAATGGCGGGCATGGGGGATGCAAACAGCATCAGGACAAGAAAAATAACAGACAAATTCTATCTGTGCGGAGACGGAAAAAGCGATGTCGCCGACACAATGGGGCTCATATCGTCCCGTGTTATGCTGTGCGCCGCGCATCAGGCGCACGCGGTACTGCGGATTTTGGCAAACAGATTTGAATATCAGGAGGAAAAATGAATAACGACAAGCTTATTATCGGCAATCACCAATTCAACTCACGTTTTATTCTCGGCTCGGGAAAATATTCCATGAAGCTGATTGAAGCGGCGGTAAAGGACGCGGGGGCGGAAATTATCACTCTGGCGGTTCGGCGCGCCAATACCGAAAAGCACGAAAGCATTCTGGATTACATTCCCGATGGGGTTACGCTTCTGCCCAACACCTCGGGCGCAAGAAATGCGGAGGAGGCGGTTCGTATCGCCCGACTTGCCCGTGAGCTGGGATGCGGTGATTTTATTAAAATCGAAATTATGCGGGATTCCAAATATCTGCTTCCCGATAATGAACAAACCGTCAAGGCGACCGAAATACTTGCAAATGAAGGGTTTGTGGTTATGCCGTATATGTATCCCGATCTGAACACTGCCCGCGACCTTGTAAACGCAGGCGCGGCAAGCGTTATGCCGCTGGCATCTCCCATAGGCTCCAACAAGGGGCTTGCCACAAGGGAATTTATACAGATACTCATTGACGAAATTGACCTTCCCGTTATTGTGGATGCGGGCATTGGCAGACCTTCTCAGGCTTGCGAAGCCATGGAAATGGGTGCGGCGGCAATCATGGCAAATACCGCGCTTGCAACCGCGGGTGACCTTCCCATGATGGCATCGGCTTTCAGAAAGGCGGTTGAGGCGGGCCGTAAGGCGTATCTTTCGGGGCTCGGCAGAGTTCTTACCCGCGGTGCATCTGCCTCCGACCCCTTGACGGGCTTTATAAGAGATTGAGGTGAAGAAAGTGGATAAGCGTTTTTTTGTCGACTCAAAGCACCTCTCGCCCGAGGCGCTTGAAAAAAAGCACCGTATCGAAAACGACCCCTCAAGCCGTAACAATCATATGGAATATCTGCCGGGTATGGAGATTATACAATCGGACGTATGCTCGCAGGTCATGGAACAAATGCATTCTTATGATTACAGCAGATATACTTCGGATGATGTCCGCACGGCGCTGGAGCATTCCGTTTGCACCGTTGAGGATTTCAAGGCACTTTTGTCGCCTGCCGCCTCTGAGCTTCTCGAACAGATGGCTCAGCGCGCAAGGCTGGAAACAAGCAGGCATTTCGGCAACACCGTGTACCTTTTTACACCCTTGTATATCGCCAACTACTGCGAAAATTACTGTGTGTACTGCGGATTTAACTGTTATAACCACATCAGGCGAATGAAGCTGTCCATGGAGCAGATCGAAAAGGAAATGAGGGTGATTGCCGACAGCGGTATGGAGGAAATTCTCATTCTGACGGGCGAGAGCCGTTTTGAAAGCGACGTGAAATACATAGGAGAAGCCGTAAAAACGGCAAGAAAATATTTTCGCATGGTGGGGCTTGAGATTTATCCCGTCAATACCGACGAATATAAGTACCTTCATGAATGCGGTGCGGACTATGTGACAGTGTTTCAGGAGACCTACGACACCGACAGATACGAACAGCTCCATCTTTTGGGCCACAAGCGCATATGGCCCTATCGCTTTGACGCCCAGGAAAGAGCCCTGCGCGGCGGTATGCGGGGCGTTGCATTTTCGGCACTTCTGGGGCTTTCGGACTTCCGCAAGGATGCGCTGGCAAGTGCGTTGCATGTTTATTATCTGCAAAGAAAATATCCTCACGCCGAGATGTCGCTGTCCTGCCCGAGACTTCGTCCCATTATCAATAACGACAAAATCAATCCGCTTGATGTTCACGAAAGAGAGCTTTGCCAGATTATTTGTGCGTACCGTATTTTTCTTCCGTTTGTCGGCATTACCGTGTCATCCCGCGAGAGTGCGGAGTTCAGAAACGGCATAGTTAAAATCGCCGCCACAAAGGTGTCCGCAGGTGTTTCCACCGGCATCGGTGACCATGAAAGCAAATACAGCGGTAAAAAAAGCGATAGCGACGGGGGCGATGAGCAGTTTGAAATAGACGACAGCCGAAGCCTTGAGTGCATGTATCGGGATATTGAAAGCGAAGGTCTTCAGCCGGTATTGAATGATTATGTGTACGTGTAAGGAGAACAAAATGAAAAAGCTTGATACAACATTTTATTTTATAACCGATTCCACGGGCTTTGAGCAGGATGAATTTCTGCGCCGTGTTGAAGAAGCGCTTAAGGGCGGTGTGAGTATTGTTCAGCTCCGCGAGAAGAACAAATCCACAATAGAGTATATACGGCTTGCCGAAAGGGTTCATGAGCTGACCCGAAAATACAATGTTCCGCTGATTATCGATGACCGTGTGGATGTTGTGCTTGCCGTCGGTGCAGAGGGTGTGCATCTGGGGAAAGAGGATATGCCCGTTGAGAGTGCAAGAAGAATTCTCGGCAATGACTTCATTATCGGAGCGACCGCAAAGACGGTGCCGTGGGCGCTTGAAGCTTATGAGAGCGGTGCCGATTATCTGGGAGTGGGAGCGATATATCCGACAACAACCAAAGTAAAAACCGTTATCACCTCCACCGATACGCTTAACGACATTTGCAGGGCTGTTCCCATCCCCGTAAATGCAATCGGCGGGCTTAACAAAAACAATATTGACGTTCTCAGAGGTATTCCCGTTGCGGGCATTTGCGTTGTATCCGCCGTTATGAAAGCCGAATGTCCCCAAACGGCGGTGAAACAGCTTAAAAGAAGAGCCGCGGAGCTTGGGATATGCTGAGGGGCGCGGTTTTTATTACGGCGGGCTTTACGGAGCCGTATAGTTTGAGAGGATACAAATGAAAACAGTATTATCGATAGCGGGAAGTGATTCCTGCGGAGGCGCAGGTATTCAGGCGGATATAAAAACAATGACAATGAACGGAGTTTACGCCATGAGCGCAATCACGGCGCTGACCGCACAGAACACCGTAGGTGTTGAGGGTATTATCCTGACTGCTCCCGGGTTTTTGGAGGCTCAGATAAATGCGGTATTCCGCGATATCCGCCCCGATGCCGTAAAGACGGGCATGACGGGTTCGGCGGAGCTTACAGAGGTAATCGCCGGGAGACTTCGCTTTTATAAAGCGGAAAATATTGTGGTCGATCCCGTAATGGTTGCGACAAGCGGTTCAAGGCTTATGGAGCCCGACGCGGCAGAGGCGCTGAAAAAGGAGCTTCTTCCGCTGGCGCGTCTTGTTACGCCCAATATCCCCGAGGCACAGGTCCTGTCGGGCATCGCTATACGTACAAAGCGGGATATGGAATATGCGGCAAAGGCTATGGGCGAAAGCTTCGGCTGTGCCGTGCTGCTCAAGGGCGGACACAGCATCAATGACGCAAATGACCTTTTGTATGACGGCGGCAGCTTAAGATGGTTTTGCGCCGAGCGTATAGAAAATCCGAACACACACGGTACGGGATGTACGCTTTCGTCGGCAATTGCGTCCAATCTTGCCAAGGGATATAGCCTTGAAGCCTCGGTTGAAAGAGCCAAGGAATATATATCGGGTGCACTGGGTGCAATGCTTGATTTGGGTCAGGGCTCGGGGCCCATGAACCATATGTTTGATATCAGCGGACGGTTTTTTGAATAACTTGTCTGAAAGGAACTGAATAAAATGAGAAGCTATACAACACAAATGGATGCCGCAAGACGCGGTATCATCACTCCCGAAATGAAAGCCGTTGCGGCAAAGGAATACAGAACGCAGGAGGAAATAAGAGAGCTTGTTGCCAAAGGTCAGGCGGTTATTTGCGCCAATAAGCTTCACACTTGCTTAGAACCCAACGGTGTCGGCTCGATGCTGGGCACCAAGATAAACGTCAATCTGGGTGTATCACGGGACTGCAAGGATTACGATATCGAGATGCAAAAGGTTATGACGGCGGTGGATATGGGTGCGCATGCCATTATGGACCTTTCTTCTCACGGCGATACACAGCCCTTCCGCAGAAGGCTGACGGGAGAGTGTCCTGCCATGATAGGAACCGTACCCGTATATGACAGCGTGATTCACTACCAACGCGACCTTGCAACGCTTACGGCACGGGATTTTATTGATGTAGTCCGTCTTCACGCGGAGGACGGTGTGGATTTTGTCACTCTGCACTGCGGTATCACCCGCAAGACCATTGAGCAAATCAGAAAGCATAAGAGAAAAATGAATATCGTTTCCCGCGGCGGCTCATTGGTGTTCGCCTGGATGTGTATGACAGGAGAGGAAAACCCGTTTTACGAATATTATGACGAAATACTTGACATCTGCCGTGAGTATGATGTGACCGTTTCGCTGGGTGATGCCTGCCGTCCGGGCTGTCTTGCGGATGCGGGCGATGTGTGCCAGATTGAAGAGCTTGTGCGTCTGGGCGAGCTTACAAAGCGCGCATGGGAAAAGGATGTTCAGGTCATGGTGGAGGGACCGGGGCACATGCCGTTGGATCAGATAGAAGCCAACATGAAGCTCCAGCAGACGGTTTGCATGGGTGCGCCGTTCTATGTGCTGGGTCCCATTGTGACGGATATTGCTCCCGGCTATGACCATATAACCTCCGCCATAGGAGGAGCGATTGCGGCGGCATCGGGCGCGGCATTCCTTTGCTATGTGACACCTGCCGAGCATCTGGCTCTGCCTGATGTTAATGACGTGAAGCAAGGCATTATTGCCTCCAAAATTGCGGCTCATGCGGCGGATATCGCAAAGGAAATCCCCCACGCAAGAGATATTGATGACCGCATGGCTCAGGCACGGCGCAGGCTTGACTGGGAAGAACAGTGGGCATGCGCTCTCGACCCCGAAACAGCCAAGAAAATACGCAGTGAGCGTAAGCCCGAGCAGGACGATACCTGCTCCATGTGCGGTAAGTTCTGTGCTGTGCGCAGTATGAACAAGGCGCTTAACGGGGAGTACATAGACATTCTGTGATTTTAATAATACGCTGACGGATTGAAAAGACAAACAGCAGGTGATACCACATGTATCACCTGCTGTTAAGCTTTTTATATGTATTCAATTATCTTTGTGTCGATATCTCCGAAAATGACGGGGACAAGCTCTTTGAAATTGGCAGAAAGGAATATCTTTTCAAGTCCGTTACAGCCCTTGAAGGCACCCTTGCCGATGTTGCGCAGCTCCGCGCCCAGCGTAAGCTGTTTCAGCGAACGACAATTCCTGAAAGCGAAACGGCCGATGTCGCCTATACCGCTGTGCAGTCCGATGCGGACAAGAGAGGTACAGCCCTCGAAAAGATGGTTCCCCACATAGCTTACACCCTCGGGCAGGTCAAATTCCTTCAGCGAAACGCAATCCGCGAAAGTACAGTCCGCAAGGTGCTTTATACCTTTGGGCAGTGATATTGTCTCCAGTGAGGCACAGCCCGAAAATGCCGCGAATTTTATGCTTTCCACGGTGTCGGGCAATATGATTTGTCTGAGAGAACGGCAGTTGTTGAAAAGTCTGTTTTCCAGCTCTGTGAGGGGACATTCCAGCTTTGCGTATTCAAGGCTTTCACAGCCTTCAAAAACTCCGCCGTAGTCATAGTCCGCGTCTCTGTCATCGATGAGCTTTCCGCCCAGCACCTCAACTCCCGACGGCACGGTTATTTCGCGCAGACTTGCGCAACCGCTGAACGCGTTGCGGTCTATATAACTCAAACCGCGGGGGAGAGATATATGCTCCAGACTTTCACAGCCCTCAAAGGCGCTTGCACCGATTCGGGTAAGGCATTGCGGAAGATGTATTTCCTCCAGCGAAAAGCATCCGCCGAAGGCGTAATTTCCGACAGATTCCGTGCTGTCGCCAAGACAGACATATTTAAGTCTTGTGCAATCCTCAAAAACAGAGGTGCCCAGAGCTTTTATAAGAGGCGGAAGCACTGCTTCGCGCAGAGTATTGCATTTGGCAAATGCCTTTTCACCTATTTCCTCCAGCGCGTCGGGCAGCTTGATTTGGGTGAGCGAACGGCAGGAGCTGAAGGCATTTTTACCGATGCTTTTCACACCGTCATGCAGAATTGCCCGTGAAAGGCTTTCGCAGGCGAAAAAGGCGTGCTCGGGGATTGCCGTAACGGCGGTGGGGATAATTATTTCCTTAAGCGCACTGCAACCGCTGAATGCCGCTTCGCCCATTCTCTCAACGCCGTAGGGTAATTTCAGCTCAGCCAGAGAGACGCAGTCCTCAAAGGCATAGTCTCCCACCTCAATAAGGCTGTCGGGCAGATTTATGCTTTTCAGACTTTTACAGCCCGTAAAGGCATTGGCACCCACCGATATGATTTCGCCTTGTATCTCCACATTCTCAAGTGCATTGCAGGTGTCAAAGGCAGCCGACGCAATTTCCGTCACACCGCGCGGTAAAACGATGCTTTTCAGCGAGAGACAGGAACCGAAAGCCATTTTACCGATATGCGTCAGACTTTGGGGCAGAGTTATCGCGGCGAGATTTTCACATCCGCCGAAAGCGTTATCGCCGATTTTTGTAACACCCTCGGGGATTTTCACGCTTACTATCGAAAGGTCGTCACGGTAAGCATCGGGGGCGATTTCGGTTGTGCCGTCGGGGATAATAAGCTCTCTTTCCTCAACGTCGATAAGGTTGAATTTAACCTGTGTGCCCTCGGGGATGCCCAGAAACGCTTCTTCGCCTCTGAAATTCCTGGGCAGAATAAGGGATGTTAGGTTTTCGCAATTTACAAATGTGTCCTTGCCCATCAGCAGAACGCTGTCGGGGACGGTTAATTCTTTCAGAGAAACACAGCCCGCAAACACACGGCTTTCCTTGGCAAAAAAATCCATTCCCACACATTCAAGTGTGTCGGGCAGGTTTACATATGACAGCGAGATACAGTTTTCAAAGGCGCACGGATGTATATCTGTGAGTCCTTGGGCAAAATCCAGCGATGTAAGGCTCTCACAGCTGTAAAAGGCACGGCTTTTCACTGTTTTGAGTGAGCGCGGCAGCTTTACTTCCCGAAGAGAATCACAGCCGGCGAAGGTGGCACGATTTATTGTATCTATACCGTCGGGAAGCTCTATGCGCTCAAGGCTTGTGCAGTCGCTGAACGCCATAAGTCCGATTTCACTGATGCTGTCGGGCAGTTTTATGCTTTTCAGACGACAGCAATTCTCAAATGCCTCGGCAGATATTTTTGTCACACTGTCGGGCAGCTCCACACCGACCAGCGCTTCGCAGGAGGCAAAAAGCTGAGAGGGTATAAGAGTGACACCGTCGGGAATGCTGATTTTCATCAGCCGTTTACAGCCCATAAACGCCGAGCCTCCCAGCGCTTTTAGGGTGTTCGGCAGAGATAAAAAGGTTATGCCCTCGCATTTATTGAAGGCGTGTGCGTGTATCGCGGTAAGCATAGGCGGCAGATTTACCGTCATGATCCGCCTGCAATTGCTGAACGCACCGTCGGGTATCTCGGTGATTTTGTCGGGAAGGTTGAGCACGGTGAGGGAGGAGCAGTTGAAAAACGCCCAGTCTCCGATGGACTTCAGGCTTTGCGGGAATACAATCTCACTCAGCTCATCACAGCCGAAAAATGCCTTGTCGCCGATGCTTTCAAGACCCTCGGGTAAAACCACGTTCTGCAAGCCGACACATATTTCAAAGGCGCTTTTTCCGATAGTGCGGACTCCGCCTCCGATGTACACCTGCTCCAGATTGATGCGGTCGGCAAACATTCCGTCGGGAATTTCGTCGGTGTTTTCTATATACACTCTGTCGTAGAAATATACTATACCGTCCTTGTTGCAGGCGGCATCCGCCATAAGCACCGCGTGCAGACTGTAATCACGGTGCAGACGTGTGGTGTTTTCGGGCAGAATAATGTGTCGCAGTTCGGAGCGGTTGAAGGGAATATAGCTGATTTCGGTGTCATCGCCGTCCGACAGGAAAAGTCCGCACAGCTTATTGCAGGGCTTGGATGACAAAATTCGGGATATTTCTTTACTATTATATATATCACAGGCAATGCCGATGTATTCATCGTTCAGGGTGTTGTACATACTGTGACGGTAAAGTCCCAGCTCGTCCTCAAAGGGATGTGTCATATGGCACAGCACACCGCATCCTCTGTCCATCCATGATTTTGTTTCGCGTATGCTGAAAAGTCGGGGATAAACGTCAGATTCGTCGGTTCGGTCGGTTTTTCCGGTGTAAAACAGCTCGCAAAGCCCGTAACGGACACCGTTTAAGGAGAGCTTTACGCCGTCAAAAATACTTTGCGTGCTTTCGCCCATCAGCTCCTGCGCCGAAAATCTGCCGTTGAGTACGCACACATCGCGCACGAGAGCCGCCGCGGGAGCGTTGGCTTCAAGCTGTGCCAACGACTGCATAAGAGAGGTGTACAGCCCGTATTCGGGTATATACCAGAACAGCGGTCCGTAAGGCGGATAGGTTCCGTCGGCGGATTTTGTGAGAATGTCGCCCGCAAGAACCGTTTGCGCACATTCTTTATGGTTTACCAGCTCACAGCAGGCATCAAACAGCAAGGTGTATTCCTTTATGCCGAAAGTTGTTATAAGGCTGAAAAGCTGATGTGCCGCATCGGCTTTAATAACGCTGTCCGCCTTGGCAAGATACAGCTTTATTACCGCTTCCCAGTAAGGGTCGCTGTAATGAGCGAACAGCTCCGACACAGCCTCGGGCTTTCTGAGATTTCTGCTTCTGAACGAGGAGTTGAAGCAGTACACCGCCGTGAAGTATTCAAGGAACATTTTGTGGCTGAACTCGCCCTCTGTCACTATGGCGCGTTTTTGCAGATAACCCGACAAAAACCGCGTTCTTTTGGTCAGCGCCGCATCGTCATCGTCGTATTTTTCCCCCAGAACCTCCTCGAGAAGCTCGGTGAAGGTGTAATTTTCGCCCTCGGACAGCGTAACATACTTCTTGTAGGCGAAGCGGTTGAGAATATCGTTTATGTCGCTCTCCACCATTTCGCGGTACAACGGCAGAATGTCGCTCATGAGCTTTGTTTCCTCAAGATTGAGGGTTATTTTCAGCACTGCCTCCAGAATACCCGCAACGGTACGCGGAAGTGTGCCTGTTTTGTTGTAAATTGCGGCAAGCTGGCTGAGAAGCATCGGGTTGGAGCGGATTTCGCTGTCCAGCGCACTCAGACTGACGTAAAATGCTTCGCCCTTGCTTTGGTCACCCATAAGCACAAAAAGATTTGTGCCCAGCGTGTGTATATCATCATCGTCCAACGGCTCAAGCAGGTATTTTTTTATTTTGTAATCACCGATAATAAGCTGATTAAGGTCCCTTTCACTGCGTCCCGTGAAAATAAGAGCGGTGTCGGTGCTGTTCAGCCTGAAATACTCCTCTGCTTTTTGGGCAAGCAAGGCGGTTGATGCACCGGTGGTTACCTCGTCCACACCGTCCAGCACGAGTATCAGCTTTTTTTCCGACAGCATTTTCCCGAAGTCATCGGAGGTCAAAAATGCTCTTTGCCCGCACACACTGTGGAATCGGCGGTACATCAGAGTGAAAAGGCTTTCATCGGATTTTGCCGCGTCGGCGCATTTTAAGGCTATTACCACCTCGTTATTTTCGGCGGCGGCGTATATCTGATTGATGTAACGGCTTTTACCGCTTCCCGCCGCACCTCTGAGAAAGGATACCTGCCCAAGCTGCATCATGGCGCGGGGAGAGTTTTCGGAAACTCCGTTGTCACAGGTTATTTTTCGGGGTACATAAAGCTTTGTAAAATCGAAGTTTATATCGCTGTCATCCTCAAAATCGCTGTACAGCGCGGAGATTTTTATATATTCCTCGCGCACGTTGCGTCGGTATTCGGTGTAAAAGCCCGACACAATGCTTTCTAACGCCTGGGCACACACTTCTTCAAGCAGGTCTTTGCTTTTGTCCATGAGCACTGCGCTTATCTCGTATTTTCGGAAAACGGCGCATATATCGGATTCCTTGTAAAACCTCTCGGTGATGCAAACAGGAATGATGTGACTGCTCCACCACTCTCTTGTAGTGGGGTTTTCCAGCTTTTTGTATATCTCCTTAAGCTCCCAATCCATGCCCTCGCTGGAAAGGGAGTTTTCGGTTATGATTGCAATAAAAACGGTTGCCGAGGTGGCGGCGGCACGGCTCCAGTCCACGAAATTGCCGTAGCAGTGCATGTCCGATTCCAATACCGTCACACCGCTCTCACTCAGACGGCGCTGTATGTCATCCTTTATTCGGGCATCCGCTCTCGTCCAGCTTATAAACACATCGCGTGGTCTTGTGTAAGTGTCAGACATATCATGTTCCCCCGTATGTTTTATTACCTTTATATTATACATTCTTTTTTTGAAAAAATCAACACATGGTTTATTGCAAATTGCACGGCGCACTGCATTCGCAAAAAGCACTTTTACTAAAGAAAAAAGTTTTTTCTGTGCAAAATTGATAAATTTACTTTTTTCTATTGCAATTATTTTGAATTTGTGCTAGAATTATAACTGTATAGGTGCCGTTAGTGCAATTTGATATTGTTTTACGGCATATAAATAACTATAATTTTATAAGGAGAAGACTCATGAAAAAGACTCTTTGTTTACTTACTCTTTCATTATTGCTCGTTGCGGCAATGATTTTGGGTGTAAGCGCTAAGGTCGAAAGCACAGATGTCGGTCTGTACATCCGTTTTGACAGTGCTGAAAGCATTGCTCAGTATGTGACAGATGCAACCAGCGGCATCAACATGGATTTCGATGCAGAAAAGGGCGCTATGCACTACACCGCGGCAGCATCCGACCAATATTTCAAGGTTGGTAATTTTACTTCCTTTGATGCTGTTCAGTACCCCTACATGCGTATCACCTATATGGCAGACAGGAAGATAGACTCCATTTACCTTATCGCAAACGGTACCAGCATTCTTAATGCTCTTAGCGACGCAGGTATGGTTGCAGGCACCGATAAGTGGAGCCGCTTCTTATACGACTGGAGAAAGATTTCGGGAGTAGGAACCGAGTCCTGCACTCTCAATGACCTCAGATTAGACATACCCAACGACAATGTCGCGGCTGAATTGTGGATTTACGACATCGGCTTCTTCAAGACCATTGAAGCGGCTCAGGCGTACAAGCACAACCAGTCCAATGTCGTACTTGACATGACCGACCCTGCAGTTGTTGACAGAACAAGCGGTACCTCGGGCGGTAAGTGGTATTATGACGAGGAGCTGGGTGCGGCTAAATTCGTTCACGACCAGGCTACATATATCCCCGATAACCCCGAGACCGAGGCGAATGACCCCGTAAACGTTGATGCCCGTGCAAGAATAGACGTGGCTGTTGAAGAATACTTCAGCCTTGAAAATTACCCCTACGGTAACATTATGGCACTGGCAGGTAACACCGATTATACCTACGCTCAGGCACAGGCAATGTCCGAACAGGAAAGAAATGAGACTGTCACAGGTGTTATCCCTTACAGACATTACCTCATCAACGAGGTGTCTAATTCAAACTTAAAAGCTGATATCTGGAGCGGATGCGGCGGCGGAACCCAGTACCTGATCAATAACAAGGGCTTTACCTGGCAGTTCACCGAGTTCGACCTGAGCGCAAATGTTTCCGGCAAAAACGGCTCTGTCGTTGTACGCCACGTATTTGACCCTATCGATAAGAATGCTGACACAACAGGTAAGGAATACAGAGCGTATAAGTACATCGCTTACTACGCAACCGCAGAGGAAGCGGCACTGGAAACTCAGGGTGCTCCCCGCGGACTTGAGGGTGTTATGCCCGCAGATGCGGCAAACACCGGTAAAATTACCGGTCTTGATGCCGGCCTTTCCTATGAATACCGTGTGAGCGGTAACGCTAACGCTTACACCGCAGTAGCAGCAGGTGCAACCGAAATTACCGGTCTTGCAGGCGGTAAGACCTACGACGTACGTCTTGCAGGCGAAGAGGGCGTTAAGAACCCCGGTTATGCCGCAGAAGTTACCGTACCTGCTTACACCAAGTTTGTTATCAACTCCGTTGAGGGTGTTAACGATGCAGTTATCACCGAGACCTCTGCCGGCAACTGGAAGGTAGAGCTTCCCATCGGTACAAATCTTTCTGCCGTTAAGCTCAATACAACCGCATACTACGGTGCAAATAATGCCACCGTTACGGCTTACGGCGATTCCAACCGTGCATCCATCGGAGCACTGAATGTTTCCGAAAACGTGGCAAACGAGACCCCCGTTGAGCTGGCTCTTTACTATACAAGACAGCTTTACATGCCCATAACCGTTACCTTCGCTCTCAAGGGCGCAGAGGGCGGTGCACAGAGTGTTGTAGAACTCATTGCCAATCAGCTTGAAGATGTAGAAATCAATGAACAGATTTTTGTAGGTATTACTACTTCCGCTGATGCAAAAGCTGCTATTGAAGCAGCCGCAGGTATTGCCATTACCGAAGCAAGCCTTCCCGGTCTTGACATTGAAGTTTCGGTTGAAAGCTTTGAAGCCGCTACCGCAGGTACCGCTGAGGATATCGACGGTGAGGACCAAAGCCTTACCTATAAGTTTATCGTATCCTATCAGGGCGCAACTGACGAAACCGAAATCGCAACTCTTGCAGTTCCCGCCGCTCACTTCCGTGTGCTGTGGAAGTTCAACGACCAGGAGCTTGCAAATAAGTTCGGAGTATCAGGTCCCGGCTTTGTTAAAACCGCTGACAACAAGCTTCCCATTATCAAGGACGGCGATAAGTACTATATGCGTGCCGAAATTGCCGAGGGCGGCAAGAACGGCGGCGACGGTTATATAATGTGGACAGCCGCAAGTGATGATGCTGTAAAGAGCGGAGACTACACCGCTATGCTCAACGCAGACGATTATCCTTACGTTGTATTCAGCTACCGTTCCTCCGAAGCTATGCCCAGCGCATCTTCAGGTTCAGGTATAGGCATCTACTGGGCAACCTCCTTCAACATCCTCAACAACACCTTTGTTGGCGATGCAGATAATCCTGTAAGCGGTATCTACTACGGCTACAAGTGGGCACGCAACCAGGGCTACTGGAATGTTACCGGTGACGCTGCACCCAAGAACACAGCAGGAACCAAGCTTGTTATCGATTATCCCAACGGCACAAGCGGTGTTAACCTGGCATCCAGCGGTGCTGTTGAAAATCCCGACGGCTCTATCAACTACAATGCAACTGTTAAATACCCCTGGAGAAGCGACCTTGTTTCCTGGAGAATGGATATCTCCAAGAGCGCTAACGTTGCCGAGGGCGAGTACTTTGACCTCGAATATGTCGCATTCTTTGCAACCAAGGCAGAAGCCGAAGCTTTTGCAGGCGAAGTTGCATTCCCCTTTGATGGAATTGGCAAGGAAGTTGTCGAAGTTTACACATTACCCGATATTGACGGTCTCGAGGCAGGAACCGAAGAAGCTGTTGCCAACGCAGTTGAAGCAGACTTTGTCGAGCAACTTACCGCAGGCGGATACGCCTTTACAAGTGTACATGTTGACACCGTAAGCTACACCGGCTATAACCTTGCGGAAAGCGAGAATGGCGAGCTGAAGTACACCGTTACCGTTATAGGCGAAGGTCCTCTGGGCGACCGCGATACTTATACCTCCGCAGTTAAGACCACCGTTATCACCGTTCCCGATCTGGACGTACAGGATGCAATCGATGAGATCAATGCACTTAAAGGTACCGACGTATTTGTCGTAAAGGGAATTAAGACCGAGCAGCAGGCTCTTGATTATATTGCTGAGGTTATTGCACCTATCATCGACAGGTACAACGGTATTGAGTTCGAGATAACAGGCAGAGTCGAATTTGTTGCTCCTGCTGAAGGTGAAACTGGAAACTTCTCCTTTGAAGTAAGATATGGCAACAACTATGTTACAGAAGATATCCCCATGGTCCTTATAGGTCCTGCAAAGCCCATTATCTTCAACTTTGCAAACCCCATTACCAGAACCAACTTCACCTTTACCGCCACCGGCAGAGGAAAGACCATTACGGCTGTTGAAAATGAGGACGCACTGGGCGGCGCTGTTGCCAAGTATGTAAGACCTGCTACCGGCCCCGAGTTCAACCTCAACACCAAGATGGGTATTAACGGTATGCCCGCTATCGAGGAGCTGAGCGATTATCAGGTAATTGTATATCGTTACAAGGCTCCCAATAACCTCCAGAACCAGATTTACTACTACACCGACAGCTACACCGGCGGTAATATGTACTACAACCTGCCTCTGGCAGCGGGAACCACTGATGAATGGTACACCCACTATGTTGAAACCGGCAAGGGCGGTGCGGAAACTCCCGCGAACTCTGTTGTAGGCGACGGAAGCTGGGCTAACGCTCTTGAATCCATCCGTTTTGACTTCTACCGTGCAGGCGCAAATCACAGCCTTGAAAACAATACTCTGGAAATCGACTACATCGGCTTCTTCGCAGACCGTGAACAGGCTGACGCATTCGTGGCTAACCCCACTATGGCTGACTACAACCCCGCAGCTCTGAAGGCACAGTATCAGGCTTACCTTGACATCGTCGACGATGTTGAAAACACCGAGTACACCGTTACCTCCGCAATGAATGAGGGCGGCTTTGTAGCTGATGCTCAGTATATTGTTGACAAATACTTCGGTCTGCCCGAGGATACCGAGTACTACATTGTTATCAAGGACGACTTCACACAAGACGAAGTAACAGGCAAGAGCGACACCGAATACGATGACTTTACCGCCATCGACGGTCAGTTCACCTTCACCGTTGCATTTGCAAACCACACTACCAACGGCAATGTTGTTGAGTCCAAGGAATTCACCGTAAATGTAATCGCCGACCACCGCAGAGTTGATTTGTACGAAAATGGCACCGATGAAACAATCGGTAAGTTCATCCGTATAGGTACTCTCATGGATAAGGATTGGATGGCTAACGTTAAGGACAACGGAACTCTCACCTACGGTATGCTCATCACCTCCAAGGCGGTTTGGGATGAAATAAAGGCTGATTACGAGGATGGCTTTACTCACGAGGTTGCAGGTATACTCAATGCAGGTGAGGATAAGTTTGTTCAGGATGTAGAGTTTGTAAACATCTATGCTCAGGACAATGATAAGAACACCATTACCCACACTGCACGTATCGCAGTTCCCGCGGGTCAGGAGGATACATTCCTTTATGCACGTGCTTATGTTAAGTACACCTTCGACGGTGTTGAAGTTATCGACTACTTCGGCGCAAGCGAAGTAAGCTTCAACAATCCCGACCCCAACGCAAGATAATAAAAACAACAGACTGTATCTGATACAAATAACAGGGAATCTTCGGATTCCCTGTTGTTTTTTCTTTGAGGGAAGCCCGGAGTGCATGATGCTTGAATTACGGCAGGCACACGGATTGCCGTCGGTAACTATGCCGTGACTTGCAAAATCTGCGAAAATGTGGTATACTTTATATGTACGCTTAACCATTACAAAAAAATGGAGATAATTATGGAAAAAATCAAGCTTTTATTTGTAGGTATAACAATGCACTGCGGCGGAAGTGAAAAATCCTTTTTGTCATTTGTCAATTGCCTGGATTTTGACCGATTTGAGGTGGATCTGGTGCTGGCTAAAAAGGACGGACTTTTCATGTCCCAGCTTCCCAAGCAGATTAATGTAATAGAAATGGAAAAGTACGGCGAGCATTTTCTTTTGTCCAACAAAAACGCCGTAAGCTGTCTTTTCAACACCTTTATAAAGAAAAATCCGCTGTATGCCTTTGATATTCTGCCGTATTTCTTAAAGGCGGTATTCTGCCGTAAGTCCTGGAGCGATACGGGCGGACGGCTTTGGGTGCACATGATGCAGAAAATGAAGCCGCTGGACAAAAAATATGACATCGCCGTTGCATATTGGGGCGACAGAGCCATGTTTTACATGATAGATAAAGTAAAGGCGGATAAAAAAATCACCTGGCTTCACTTTGACTATGCCCATCCCAAGAGGGATAACGAACTGTATCTTAAATATTTTTCCAAGTGCGATGCCATTGTCAACGTGTCCACCATGGTGGATGACGCGCTTAAGGGCGAGCTTCCCGAATTGAGCGACAAGTGCCTGGTTATCGAGAATATAAATAACCCCATACTTATAAATCAGCTTGCCGATTCGGGCGAGGATTTTCCCGATGCCGATTATAAGGGCAAGAGAATACTTACCGTGGGACGCATTGCGGAGCAGAAGGGCTATGATTTTGCCGTAAAAGCCATGAGCCTTCTGAAAAAGGACGGCATTGACGCCAAATGGTATGTGCTGGGGGACGGCGATGAGGATTATAAAGAGTACATACGTTCCCTCATTGACGAAGCAGATGTGGCAGACCGCTTTGTATTTCTGGGCACTACCCCCAATCCGTACTCCTACATGAAAAAATGCGACATATATGCTCAGCCCTCCCGCTTTGAGGGTAAGCCCATTTCGGTGGAGGAGGCAAAGATTTTAAGAAAGCCCATTGTTGCGGCGAAATATCTTTCCGCTCCCGAACAGCTTTGCGACGGGAAGTACGGCATGATAGCCGAGATGAGCGGTGAGGGTGTGTACGAAAAGCTTAAAATCATGCTTACCGACCCCGCTGTTCCCGAAATGTATGAAAAAGAACTGGGCGAGCACGATTTTTCAAACACCTGCGAGATAGAAAAGTTCTACAATATTATTTGATTGTTTACACAATACTGTTGATAATTCCTTATTAAAGAAATAAAATATATCTGTGGAATGGTGAAGTATGTTCGGATATATAAGACCCCGTGAGAGCGAGCTTCTTGTCAAGGAGCTGGAGCTTTACAAGGCGGTGTACTGCGGGCTTTGCAGGGCACTCAAAAAATTTGTTTCGCCCTTTATGCCGCTTACTCTCAGCTATGACGGTACATTGCTTGCCGTTTTCCGCATGGCGATAATGCGTATGCCCCCGAAAATCGAAAAGGGACGGTGTATCGCTTCGCCTTTTAAAAAGAAATGCCGTGTGTGCTCATGCGAAAACGATGCTTTGTGTTACAGTGCGCGCGCTTCGGCGGTGCTGGTGTATTATAACCTCAAGGACGATATAAAGGACAGGGACAAGGGCTTTTTGAAACGTCTTTTGTGCCGTGTGCTTCTGATGCTTGTTTCCCCGTCGGTGAAGAAAATCATCGGGACGGACGAAAATATGTCGGCACTGAGTAAAGGCGTTGAAGACTGTCTTGAAAGACTGAGCATAATGGAAAAGGACAACAGCGTTAATATTGATACTCTTGCCCAAACCTCGGGCGAGATACTTGCGCTGACGGCGTGTACGGGGCTTTGCGGTGAAAGCCGTGAAATTGCCGAAAAATACGGCATGAGTATCGGAAAATGGCTGTATATCGCCGATGCGCTTGACGACATGGAGCACGACCAAAAGAAAAAATGCTTTAATCCGCTCATAGCCCGTTTCGGCAGTGCCGGAGCGGTGAACGAAAACTCGGAAATGATAAGGGCGGTGCTGAGCCGCTATTCCGCCGATGCAATGGAACAGCTGCAAAGACTCAGCCCCACCTGCTATAATAACCTTATTGCCAACATAACTTCACTCGGACTTGAAAGTGCAATTTATAAGATATTCAACAACCGAAAGGAAAATAAATGAAAGATCCGTATCATGTTCTGGGCGTAAGCCCCGATGCTTCTGTGGAGGAAATCAAAAAGGCTTACAGAGAGCTGGCAAAAAAATATCATCCCGATGCAAATGTGGATAACCCCCTGAAGCATCTTGCCGATGAAAAGATGAAAGAAATAAATGAGGCGTACGATTATATAATAAATCTGCGTGAAAAGGGCGGTACTTCCTCGCAAAACGGTAACACCCACTATTCGGGAACGGCGTCCGGTACGCCTGATATCACCCGCGCCCGCACTCTTATTTCGCAGGGACGGTATGCCGAGGCGGGTGTTGTACTCAACAGTATACCCGTGCATCTGCGCAATGCCGAGTGGTATTATCTTAACGGTACAATCAAGGCAAACGGCGGAATGTATTTTGACGCCCGTTCCAGCTTTGAGGAGGCGGTGCGCCGAGACCCGTCCAATCCCATGTACCGTCAGGCGCTTAACAATATGTCACGAAACGGTGCCTACGGCGGATATACCGGCTCAAATATGAACTCCTGCAGCGGATGCGATATGTGTACGGGACTTATGTGCGCCGACTGTCTGTGCGAATGCTGCGGCGGAGACCTGATAAGGTGCTGTTGATATGAAAAAATCCAAAAAAACCGCACTGGGCGGTATTATTACCGCACTGTGCGTGGTAATTCTGTTTCTGGGCAGCTTTTTTTCCACCCTCGACCTTTCAATGTCCGCGCTGGCGGGAATGCTTCTCGTGCTGGCGGTTGTTGAAATGGGTGATAATTGGGCGTGGGGCATTTTTGCCTGCGCTTCGGTTGTAAGCATTCTTGTTATTCCTTCAAAGCTTGTGGTGTGCTTTTTTGTGTGCTTTATGGGGTGGTATCCCATAGCAAAACGAAGCTTTGAACGGCTTCATCCCGTGCTTGCGTGGTGCGTCAAGATAAGTACCTTTAACGTGTTTCTCACCGTGGCGATATGGGCGGTGAACTTTGTGTTTAAGCTCAGCGTGTCCGACTTTTCATTTTCGTGGGCGCTGTACGGGCTGGGAAATGTGACCTTTGTGCTGTACGATATAGCCCTTTCAAAAATCATTCTCTTGTATCTTGTGAAGCTGAGAAATATACTGAAAATCAATAAATTACTATAAAATGAAGAAAGCCGTGGGATATCTGTGGCTTTTGAAGTGATTTGCGTTGAAATTATGAAAATATCTTGCGAAAAATGATTATTGGTGGTATAATAACAAACAATAATTTTATAAAAAGGGGAAAACCAACTTATGAAGAGAATGATGATTGTTTTATGTTTTATGTTATTTATTACAGGATGTAATAAACATACTGACATTTCAAATCCTTACATTGAACTTGCGAACGAATACATTGCATCCGGTGAATACACTTTGGCTGCCGATGTCTTACAGAAAGGACTGGAAAAGGAAAACACAAAAGAACTTTCTGAAAAGCTAACCGAAGTACTAAGGCTACAGGTTGAAGTTGAAGCGGAAAACGGTAAAGACCAAGTTGATGTAAACGAGGAAGCTTTTGAACCTGTAGTTGAAAACGAAGATGTTGAGAATTATTATTATAGAAACGAGGATCCGTCAAACAAATTTATATCCGGAGAAATAACAATAGTTCCCAAAGACGTATATTGGGAATTTGGTAGTTTGATTGCAAATTGCTACGTGCTTAACGGCTTTTCCTACAAGGTTAATAACATAACAGTAGATTCGCTGGGATTTTACAATGAAGACGGTTATATAGCTGGCGGTGGATGCGGAATTTTACAAGGGCTGAGTCTGGAGCCGTTTTCGTACTGTGAGTGGGCTTTTACAATGCCTCCCGAATGCGTGGTTAAACCCGGAGCAATATTGAAAAACGGAGTGGATTGCGAAGGTAGTATTACGCATAGCGCTGAGTACGATTTGTCGAAAGCGAGTGGAGTACTGGCTAAGGCTGGTTTGTCCGAACAGGACTTCAGGAATATGTGCACGCCTTTGCTGAGCAGTGGATACTATGCATGGAACTACAACCGAGTTGGCAGTAGTAAAACCCACGACTATGACAGATACGTTGTGGCCAACGGTGAACAGTATTATGCTTCTTTAGAAGGAGATGATACGGTGCAAAAGGCTATTTCGAAATGGGATGAAATTTGCCTTGATTATGAAACCGGTGGCAAAAGATACTATAAATCAGGGCAGTCGGGTCCTTATTCGTATTACGATTATCATGTGTACGAAAAGTATGGTACGCTTGATTCGTATTTGAAGGATACTGTATATGCGCCAAAAGGCTGCTCTATAATATACGATTATTCCAAAGACATATTTGAAAAAATGAAAGAATATCCGAACGAATATCTCGGAACCCCTTTTGTCTTGATTGACTGTGACATCGAATCGTGTGGAAATAATATTTATGATTCCGACAACTTCGTTGACACTGAAATAGCAATAAATGATATTAGAGATGATGTGCATTCTCCAAATTTGATAACCGATAACGATTATTATCTTTATGTAATATTCAATGGAACATACGTATGTTATGATGGTGATATTGGCTTGAAATTCTCTTTGTTGTCTCTCGAAAAGATAGATTGATTCTACATAATACGAAAGAGGAAAAGTGCTTATACGAATGTTTTAGCTCCATATCTCATTTTGTGAAATCAAGAAACATACTTAAAATCAATAAACTGCTGTAAAAAACCCGCGGATGTCCGCGGGTTTTTTATAATGCGCAATTCGCAATGCGCAATTCGCAATTGATGTTGAAAACCGCAAAAGCGGTTTTCTTCAATTTGTCATGTTGAGCGTAGTCGAAACATCTTTAAAATACTTTATGGTTTAAGATTCTTCGACTACGTGCTGCGCACTTCGCTCAGAATGACAATAATGAAGAAAGCCGTGGAATTTTTCCACGGCTTTCAACCATAATTGCGCATTGCGAATTGAGCGAAGCGCATTGCGAATTGCAAATTGCGAATTATTATTTAAGCACTCTCCTCACAAATGCCCCATCCTCTCTTGTGATGCATCCCATCAGCCCGAGAAGCAGGGCGTACAGTAAAAGGGTGAGGGTGATTATAAGGGCGAGGGGGAGCGAAAAATGCATAAAGCGGCTTAGTGTGTGCATTATAAAAAGTGAAACGGTTATGCATATTGCGGGTTTTATTATGTCCTCGAATATGTGCACCTCAAAGCCCGTTTCGATTAAAAGCCTGCGGAAGCTGAGAAAGAAATTCAGAGCCTCACTGACGGTTATTACGATAATATAGCCTCCGATGCCCATGGCGGGCAGAAGCGTGACTGTGAGAATGACGCTGACGGCGGAGTCGATAAGGTTGTAGCGCATGTGGTTTTTTTGCAGATTAAGCCCTTTGAGCATACTGTCGGTCACACTGTCCAGGTACATTACGCACACAAGGGGAGCGAGTATTTTTACAAAATATGCCGCACGGCTGTTTTTGTACATAGCCATGGCGATTTCACCGCCGAAAACACACAAAATTCCTGCCACTGCGACGGAAAACACCAGCGTGTAACGGAAAATGAAGGAAAAAATGCGGTTGATTCGTGCTTTGTCATCTACTGCACGGCAGGCGGCGATTTCCGTTACCAATAGACCCGAAAAACCGCTGATGAACACGGCGGGAAGCATTATCACGGGCATTGCCATGCCGCCGATGACACCGTATTCCGCCAGAGAGGCGCTTTCCGAATGGCCGTATTTTTTCAGACCCCAGGGAATCATCATCTGCTCCACCGAGCTGAGTCCGCTTCTCAGATATGAGGTCAGCGCAACGGGCAGAGCAATGGACAGCATACGGTTGAGAATGTCGTCAGAGGCTTTCTTCGGATTTTTGACGCGGAATTCCTTTCTTCTGTCGGCAAGATACAGAATGAACAGCGTGATAAAAGACAGTATTTCTGCCGATGTGCCGCTCAGCACCAGTATACAGCAGGCGCTTTGCAGGTCGGTGGCGAGATATGAAAGCAGAAATGCCGAAAGGGATATTTTTATGTACTGCTCCAGCATAAGCACCGCCGAGTTTTTCACCGTCTTGCGCATGGCGGTGAAATATCCGCACAAAACCGAGCTGCAGGACAGCGCAGGCAAACTGAACGCCAGTATTTTCAGCGATTCAAGCGTGCGAATATCGCCCAGCCAGCTCAAAGCTATTTTTTCTGAAAACACAAACAGCAGTGCGCCTGAAAAAAGGCTGAGTGTTGAGGCGTAAAACAGGCAGTTTCTGACCGCTTTGGTACAGCCTGCCCTGTTTCCCACCGCCGCCTCCTCACTGACAAGACGTGAGGCGGCAAGCCCGATGCCGCCCGTGGCAAAGGTGACGGCAAGCCTGTACACCGTCATTATAAGCTGATAAAGCCCCATGCCGTCTGCGCCTATGCGGGAGGACAAAAACACCGTAAAGCCCATGGAAACAGCTGATATTATAATGGAAGTCGCCGTGGTGATAAGTGCATTTACGGCAAATTGTTTTGTTTTGTTCATGGCAAATTCCTTTAATGTTCAATGCGTAATTCGCAATTCGCAATTTCGGTTGATTTTGCTGTGCAAAATCTTCATTATGTCATTCAGGAAATAACCATCGCAAGCGGTGCTTGAAAAGAGCAAAGTGAAGAATCTTTTATTCTTTCTTTCGTATTAACCGGTTTGCGGTTTAAAGATGTTTCGACTGCGCTCAACATGACATAATTGCGAATTGTGCATTGCGAATTGCAAAATATACCGCAACGAGTGTCTGTACTATTATATTTTCATTTCACGTTAAGTATGTCAAAATGTTAACTTGTGTGTAAAGTTCACATAATTAATGTTAAATTAACAAACGAAATGTTAGCTTTTTGTTGACTTATCGCGTTTTTTGTGATATAATTACCATGTGTGAAAATGAAAAATTGTATTAGTATTTCGTGCCCATCAAATCTGAAAGGATGAATAATTCGTTTATGAATTACAGAAGACGCGAACTGGTTAAGGAAATTATCCTCTCCAAGCCCTTTACATCCCTGAAAGAGCTTGAAGAGCTGTTCCCCAATGTCTCCAGCATGACCCTCAGACGCGATATTGAGTATTGCGAGGCACAAGGCGACGCCGTAAAGGTGCGTGGCGGCGCTAAGTCCATGAAGTTTATTACAACTTCCATGGAGGACCCTATTTACAACCGTATGAATTCCAATGTTTCGGTCAAAAAGCGTATCGCAAAAAAAGCGGCGGAGTTTTTTGAGCAGGGACGCTCGATTTTTGTGGATTCCGGTACCACCTGCATTGAGCTTGCACAGCTTATGCCGGATATGCGTATCACCGTAACCACTACCGGCCCCAACGTTGCAATGAGTATGATTAAGAACACCAAGCCCATGATAAATCTTGTAGGCGGGCTTATCAACCGCGAGAATATGTCCATTTCGGGTGCTCAGGCATTGGAATATATCAACAGCATCAATATCGACCTTGCGTTTATTTCTCCCTCGGGCCTTTCGCTGAAAAACGGCTTTACCAGCGGTAACTTCAACGAGTGCGAGCTGAAAAAAACCATTGTCAACAAGGCGCGCGAGGTTATTATGCTTCTTGACGCGGCGAAGTTTGAAAAGGACCTTCCTTACACCTTCTGTCAGCTTAAGGACATACACATGATTATCACCAACACCGCACTGCCCCCTGTCTTTATGGAAGAGGCGGCGCGCAGTAATGTGAGAATCGTTATAGCAAACTAGTCGGCAAAAAAATTAATATATATATATTTTACGGAGGTAAAATCAATGGCAGTTGCAATTATCATGCCTCGCCAGGGACAGAGCGTTGAAAGCTGTGTCATCACAACCTGGGAAAAGAAAGTAGGCGACCCTGTTGCCGAAGGCGACATCTTGTTCACCTACGAAACAGACAAATCTTCCTTCGAGGAAAAGTCGACCGTCAGCGGTACTCTTCTTGCTATCCTTGCTGAAGAAGGCGAAGATGTACCCTGTCTGGAAAATGTTTGCGTTATAGGTAACGCAGGCGAGGACATTTCCGCGTTCACCAAGGGCGCATCAGCTCCCGAAGCTGCTCCTGCGCCTGCACAGACTCCCGCTCCTGCGGCACCCGCAGCGGCTCCTGCTCCTGCGGCAGAGCTTCCCGCTTCTGTTACCGCGGTTATCATGCCCCGTCAGGGACAGAGCGTTGAAAGCTGTGTTATCACTACCTGGGAAAAGAAGGTAGGCGATACCGTTAAAAACGGTGACATTCTCTTTACCTACGAAACCGACAAGTCCTCTTTCGAGGAAAAGGCGGCTGTTGAGGGTACTCTGCTTGCTATCCTTGCAGACGAGGGCGAAGACGTTCCCTGTCTCGACAACGTTTGTCTTATCGGTCCTGCCGGCACAGACGTAAGTGCGTTTGTAAACGGTGCATCTGCGGCACCCGCTCAGACAGAAGCAGCTACCGCTGTATCTGCGGCTCCTGCAGTTCAGGCGGCTCCCGTTGCGGCTACCGCGGCAGAGGTTAATGTAGAAAAAATCTCCCCCAGAGCTAAAAATCTTGCCATCAAGACCAATGCTGACCTGCTCAAGGCAGTTCCCACCGGCCCCTACGGCAGAATTATTGAGCGCGACGTTCAGGCTCTTCTGGACAAGGGCTTCACCGTAAGCGGCGCGGCTATGGGCGAATACAAGAGTGCTGTTGAAGGCACAGGCGCTAACGGCAGAGTTGTTCTTGGTGACCTGGCTCCCAAGGCTCCCGAGGCGGCTGCGGCTGTTGAAGCTCCTGCTGCATCTGCGGCTCCCGCAGCGGCATATGTGGACGAAAAGCTCCCCAACATGCGCAAGGTTATTGCCAAGGCTATGCACAACTCCCTGTCTACAATGGCTCAGCTCACTCTCAACACTTCCTTCGACGCTACCAAGCTTCAGGCTTGCCGTGCAGGTCTCAAGGCTCATGCGGAAAAGATGGGTCTTGCAAAGATCACTCTCAACGACATGGTGCTTTATGCCGTTTCCAGAACACTTCTCAACCACAAGGCTGTGAACGCTCACTTCCTGGACGACAAGATGAGATACTTCACCAATGCCAATATCGGTATTGCGGTTGACACCGACAGAGGACTTCTCGTTCCTACCGTGTTTGCGGCTGAAAAGCTGACTCTCAACGAGCTCAGTAAGGCGGCAAAGGTTGTAATCTCCGAGGCTCAGAAGGGTACTATCTCCCCTGACAACCTCAAGGGCGCAAGCTTCACCGTTACCAACCTGGGTGCTATGGGCATCGAAAGCTTCACTCCCGTTATCAATCCCCCCCAGACCTGTATTCTCGGCGTGAACAACATCACCAAGAAGATAAAGGAAGTAGACGGCGAGGACGTTATTTACCCTGCAATGGGTCTGTCCCTCACCTTCGACCACAGAGCACTGGACGGCGCTCCTGCGGCTAAATTCCTTCAGGAACTTTGCTACAACCTTGAGAACTTCGACATTCTCATGGCTCTGTAAGAAAGGGGTTATATAATAATGTACGATCTTATTATTCTGGGCGGCGGCCCCGCAGGCTACAATGCCTCCGAGCATGCTGCTCATGCAGGACTTAAAACTCTCGTTATCGAGGAACGCGCACTGGGCGGTGTATGTCTTAACGAGGGCTGTATCCCTACCAAAACCTTCCTCTATTCCGCTAAGGTTTTCGACTACGGCAAGCATGCCGCTGACTACGGTGTAACCTTTACGGGTGCTTCCATCGACCACAACAAGGTGGTTGACCGCAAGAACAATGTTGTTAAAACACTGGTAAGCGGTGTCGGCGCCAAGCTTAAAAAGGCGGGCGTTGAGGTTGTTAAGGCTTCCGCTGTTATAAAGGAAAGAAACGCAGAGGGCTTTGTAGTTACCGCTGAGGGCAAGGACTATGTGGGCAAACAGCTTCTGGTTTGCACAGGCTCCAATGCCGCTGTTCCCCCCATTCCCGGTCTGGCTGATTCCATCAAGAACGGCTTTGCTCTGACCAACCGCGAGATTCTCGACCTTCGCGAAATCCCCAAGACCATCGTTGTCGTAGGCGGCGGTGTTATCGGTCTTGAAATGGCTTCTTACTTCAACTCCGTAGGCTCCAAGGTTTACGTTGTTGAAATGCTGGACCACATTGCAGGTCCTACCGATGCCGAAATTTCCGCTCTTCTCCAGAAAGAATACGCTAAACGCGGCGTAGAGTTCATTCTGGGCGCAAAGGTTACCTCCATTGCTGACAAGAAGGTGGCTTACGAAAAGGACGGCAAGATTTCCGAAATTCCCTGTGACTATGCTCTGGTATCCATCGGACGCCGTGCAAGAACCGCAGGCATCGGACTTGAAAATATCGGTGTTAAAATCGAGCGCGGCGCCATCGTTACCGACGAATACGGCAAGACCAACGTTCCCGGTGTATGGGCGGCAGGCGACGTAAACGGCAAGAGCATGCTGGCGCACACCGCGTACCGCGAGGGCGAGGTCTGCATCAACAACATTCTCGGCAAGAAGGACAGAATCAACTACAATTCCATTCCTTCCGTTATCTACACCAACCCCGAGGTTGCGGCAGTAGGTGAAACCGAGCAGACCGCAAAGGCTAAGGGACTCAATGTTAAAATTCAGTCCGTAACCCTTAAGTTCAGCGGCAGATACATCGCCGAGAACGAGGGCGGCAACGGTATTCTCAAGATAATAATCGATGCTGACCACAAGAACATTGTAGGTATGCACATGATAGGCACCTACGCTTCCGAAATCATTTACGGTGCGGCTATGATGGTTGAGACCGAAATGAGAATCGCCGACATTCAGAAGATGGTATTCCCCCATCCTACTGTTTGCGAGGTAATCCGCGAAGCACTGTTCATGTTCGACTAAGCAGGGTAAGCCCTGCACCCAATCCGCGTACCGAGTGCAGCGCGAACATCATGCACGCGAAGCACTGTTCATGTTCGATTAAGCAGGTCACTTGCGTGACGGCGTATCGTGTACCGAGTGCAGTGCGAACATCATGCACGCGAAGCACCGCAGCAATTCAGATACAAAAACAGTAAAAAATAATATAATGAATATAAAGGAGATTTCCGACTATGCCTAAGAGTTTATTCGTTGACCCCAAAGAGGTCAGAAAAGCGGGCTTTGTTCACTTTGAAGACATTCCCGTAAACCAGTACAACAAAACACTGGCAGAAGAAAAGAAGCTTTACACCAAAGCAGATTTCATGCGCATTTATCGTGACATGGCTACCATCCGTGAGTTTGAGACCATGCTCAACGACATCAAGACCAAGAGCGCATACAACGGCGTAGAGTACAACAACCCCGGTCCTGCTCACCTTTCCATCGGTCAGGAAGCTACCGCAGTTGGTCAGGCTTACGTGCTTGACGTAAATGACTACATCTTCGGTTCTCACAGAAGCCACGGCGAAATCATCGCTAAGGGTCTTTCTGCAATCGAAAAGCTCACCGAAGCTGAAGTCGAAGACGTAATGAAGAACTTCCTGGGCGGTAACATCTACTCTATCGTTGAGAAGAATATGCCCAGCAAGAAGGACGGCATCAAAGAACTTGCCATCGACTTCCTGCTTTACGGTGCACTTGCTGAAATCTTTGCTCGTACCACCGGCTTCAGCCGCGGTCTGGGCGGTTCCATGCACGCATTCTTCCTGCCCTTCGGTATCTACCCCAACAATGCTATCGTTGGCGGTTCCGCAGGTATCGCATTCGGTGCAGCTCTTTATAAGAGAGTAAACAAGAAGCCCGGTATCGTTGTTGCCAACTCCGGTGACGGCGCGCTGGCTCGCGGACCTGTTTGGGAAGCATTTGTTATGTCCACCATGGACCAGATCAAGAAGCTGTGGGATGAAGAGCACAACGGCGGTGTTCCGATACTCTTCAACGTTAATAACAACTTCTACGGTATGGGCGGTCAGACCTACGGTGAAACCATGGGCTACAACATCGCTGCACGTATCGGTGCCGGTGTAACTCCCAACCAGATGCTTGCTGAACGTGTTGACGGCTACAATCCTCTTGCAGTTATCGACGCATACACCAGAAAGAAGGCTCAGCTGCTCAAGGGCGAGGGTCCTGCTCTTCTGGATATCGTTACCTACCGTATCTCCGGCCACTCTCCTTCCGACTCCTCCACTTACAGAACTCCCGAGGAAATCGAGACCTGGAAGAACGAGGATGTTCTGGTTGCATTCGAAACCAAGATGGTTAAGGGCAAAATTGCTACTGCCGCTGAGTTCGAAGCTATCAGAGAAAAGATCAAGGAGCGCATGACCAACATCATTAAGCTTGCTATCAACGATGAGATCTCTCCCCGTATGGACCTTGCAAAGGATCCCGGCGCTATTGCAGACATTATGTTCTCCAACCAGCACGTTGATTCCATGGATCCCGACCGCAAGCCCGACGTTCTCATTCCTCTTGAAGAGAACCCCCGCGTAAAAGCTCTCAAGGCCAAGGCTCGTTTTGCATTTGATGCTGACGGCAAGCCCGTACCCAAGGCTAAGGTATTCGGTCTGCGCGACGGTCTGTTCGAGGCTATTATCAATAAATTCTATACCGATCCTACCCTTATCGCTTACGGCGAAGACAACCGTGACTGGGGCGGCGCGTTCGCAGTTTACAGAGGTCTCACCGAAAGCCTTCCTTACCACAGATTCTTCAACTCTCCTATCTCCGAAGCCGCTATCGTAGGCTCCGCAGTAGGTTATGCTATGGCAGGCGGACGAGTTATCGTTGAGCTTATGTACGCTGACTTTATCGGCTGTGCAGGCGACGAAATCTTCAACCAGCTGTCCAAGTGGCAGTCCATGAGCGCCGGAATCCTCAAGATGCCCGTTATCGTACGTGTTTCCGTTGGTTCCAAGTACGGTGCTCAGCATTCTCAGGACTGGACCGCTCTCACTGCTCACATTCCCGGCCTGAAGGTTGTATTCCCCTCCACTCCTTACGATGCTAAGGGTCTTATGAACGCCGCTCTTGCAGGCACCGACCCCGTTATCTTCTTCGAGAGCCAGAGAATTTACGACATCGGCGAGCAGTTCCATGAAGGCGGCGTACCCGAAGGATACTACGAAATCCCCATGGGCGAGCCCGATATCAAGCGCGCAGGTAAGGATATCACCATCGTTACCATCGGTGCTGTTCTGTACAGAGCTCTGGAAGCTGCTAAGATTCTGGAAGAAAAGTACGGCATCTCCGCTGAAGTTATCGATACACGCTCTATTGTTCCTTTCAACTATGAAAAGGTTCTGGAATCCGTTAAGAAGACCGGTAAGATCGTGTTCGTAGGTGACGCTTGCGAGCGTCAGTCCGTAATGCGCGACATGGCTTCCACCGTTGCTGAGCTTGCATTCGATTACCTTGACGGACCTCCCGTAGTTGTAGGCTCCAGAAACTGGATCACTCCCGCGTTCGAGCTTGAAAAGTTCTTCTTCCCGCAGGCTGATACCATCATTGATGCTATCAATGAAAAGATTCTGCCCCTGCCCGGTCACGTTGCTAACTACAACTTCACCGACCTTGAGAAGATCGACCGCAATAAGAAAGGCATCTAATATAATTCGCAATTATCAATTAGCAATTAATGTTGAAAGCCGCGGACTTTTGTCCGCGGCTTTCTTCCATAATTCCGAAATTGCTTGCGAGATTTTGGCATTAGCACATTCTGTTACAAACCGCCCGCGGTTTGTAACAAAACCCCTACGTTTTGTAACAAAAAACCGCCCTGTGTTACATGTGTGTTACAAACGATTAAAAGCTATTGACATTTTTCCGTACTTGTTGTACAATGACAATGCAAGAAAAACTTGCCACAAAATATTTTTTTTAGGAGGACTTTTCAATGAAAAAGTTAGCAATGCTCTTAGCAGTACTCATGCTGGCAGTTGCAGCGTTCAGCGTTAGCGCTTTTGAAGACGTTACCGTTAACGATGCTTGCTTTGATGCTGTTAACACTCTGACTTCCCTCGAAGTAATCAAGGGCAAGACTGAGACCACATTCGCACCCGAAGATCCCGTTACCCGTGAACAGATGGCTATGCTTTTCACCCGTCTGTACACTACCGTTAACATCGAAAACGGTGACAACCTCACTCCTTTCACCGACCTCGATGATCCTTACTTCAACAGCGCTATCGCATGGTGCTTTGATGCAAAGGTTATCAACGGTACAACCCCCACCACCTTCGAGCCTAAGGCTCACATCATTTACCAGGACGCTCTTACCATGGCTTGCCGTCTCCTCGGCTACACCAATCTTACATATCCCCTTGGCAACATCACCAAGGCTCGTCTGATTGGTCTTACCGAAGGCCTCGAAGGCACTGCATATGACAAAGAGCTTACCCGTGGCGAAGTTGCTATCATTCTCTACAACGCTCTCGAAGCTGAAGGCGCTGAAGTAATCAAAGAGAACAAGGTTACTCTTTACAACGGCTATCCTCTCGTAGAAGCTATTGAAAGAAACTTCGAAATCGCAATCGACGTTTACAACTTCAAGAAGGAAACCTACCAGATCGTTGCTACCGAAAACTTCTTCATCGATCCTGCAAGAGGCACCGTTGACGAAGAGCAGTACGGTCTTATCGAAATCGTAGACGGCGAGCAGTTCGGCGACGTTGACACCTACGACTTCGAAGAAATCGCAGTTGCAGAAGGCACCGTAAGCGATGACAACATCCTTGCTTACATCGAAATCCTCTACAGAGGCGAATCTCTCGACGACAAGAAGGCAGTTGTTCTTTCTTCCGTAATCAACTCTGACCTCGACGCAGAAGCTGATGTTGAAGTTTACTTCAAGAAGGAAAAGAGCACTGATAAAGAAGAAAAGGCTCAGAAGAACGCAATCCGCGTTAACGGCAAGGTATTTGACCTCACCGACGCTGATGAGCAGATCGTTTACTACATCAACGGCAACGAAATCAAGGTTGTAACCGACCTTTCTGTTGACGCTCCTGTATTCTACCAGACCAAGAAGGACCTCGACGCAGGTATGTACGCTCAGAAGATCGTTGACGTAGACAAGGACGCAACTCCCGACTACATCATGTTCTTCCCCATGACCTTCGAAAAGGTTACCGGCATTTCCACCAAGGGCGTTTACAAGTTCGAAACCTCCGGTGAATTCAAGACCGAAGAGGAAGAATGCACTCTCGTAATCAACGCTGAAGAAGTAGCAAAGGGCGACTATGTTCTGACCTACAAGTACGGTCCTTTCACCGTTGTTGACTCTGTTGTTGAGCCCCTGGTTACCACCATTACCAGAAGAACCGGCTCCAGCCTCGCAAACTACAAGTACACTCTCGCTACCGGCGACGTTGTAACCTTCGCAGATGCTAACTACCCCGTTGCAGGTACCTACATGGCAGCTAAGAAGCTCGACGCTTCCAACAAGGAAGATGTATTCTACATCATCAACGATAAGATCATCTACACCGAAAAGGAAAGCGCTACCGGCTACGAAGCTTACAGCTACGCATTCTTCATTCAGGGCGGCGAGGTTGAAACCTCTGTTGATACCGAAGACGGTACCGTTACAGACGTTAACACCATCATCGCATTCATGAACGGCAAGGCTGTTACTCTCCCCGTTGAAGCTGACAAGATCGACGACCTCACTCCTAAGTCCGTTATCACTGTTACTGACATCAAGGATGGCAAGTACATTGTAGAAAACGGCATGGTTGCTGCTGACAAGATCGCTGCAGATAACGAAGATGGCTACGAACATCAGTTCGCAAGCGGCTCCGCTCAGATCTGGTACGACACCAACTCTAACATCTACAAGCTTTCTGCAAACAGCAAGATCTACAACATCGGCCTCACCGCTGATTCCGAGCTGTACGCAGTTAACATGAAGAACGGCAATTACGACAGCGTTAAGCGCTACACCATGGCTAACATGCCTAAGTACGGCAAGACCACTCTTACCAACGTTATCATCGCAGCTGTTAAGGATGCTGATGAAAAGATCACCGGTTGGAACCTCCTCGTTGCTTACATCGCTGACGCTTCTCTCGTTGGTGATACCAACAACGAATACCAGGATTACAGAATCGTTCTCTCTGCAGGTGAAGAAATCGACGACGAAGACAACACCTACACTGTATACGAAGTTCTGAACCCTGTTACCGGTGCTACCGAAACCATCGTTGATACCACTGCTAACAGCACCATCTGGAGCGAAGGCACTCTGGTTCGCAAAGCTAACAACGGTTCCGTTAAGGCTGTAATCAACGAAGACGTTGCTGACGGCGGCAAGTACGAAGTATTCAACGCTAACAACCTCCAGTCCGGCGCAGACACCAGAAAACTGATGCAGATCAACAAGCTCATCAATGATGATACTTTTGCAACTGTATTCAAGGGTCTCAACCAGGGCGAAATGGGCGATCCCGGCGAATACAGCCAGGAAATCAAGCTCAACGGCGTTAACATCGTTGTTATCGACATCGACGAAGACACCGACGAAATCACTGTTGAAGTAACCGAAGATGCTACCGAGCTCGAGGGCAAGGTTGTTAGAACCTTCGTTACCAGCGGTCTCAGCTACAAGCCTGCTTACATGGTAATTCTTCCTTGGCAGTGGGTTGACGCTGAAGGCGACTTCGCAGGCTTCGCTAACCTCGACGAATACTACGACGACTACGAAGAAGAAGTACTCGCATAATTCGTTAATTTAACTTAATACTTAAGTTCCTAAGGGACCCGACGCAAGTCGGGTCCTTTTTGTGTGTGTGCGTTGCAGGTGCAGAGCCGAAAAGAGCCGAACTCATGTCGGTTTCGAGGACGATTTTCGCCCCTTTCGGCGTTATTTTTTCTTGTAATATGTACATATAACTGCGCAAAAATGCCTTGAAAGAAACAAAAATCGTTCCTTGAAACTTCCCTCGAACCGAGGAAAGATAATTTTCAAAGATGTATTTATGCCGGAAAGAAATTTTCTCGGCGGCATTAGTTCGACTCTTTTCGGCTATAGCCGATCCGCTTAAGCTATAATTGTCACGCGTGACAATTTTGCAAACCGCTGTACGTAGCACTGCTCATGATGACATGTGGACGGCAGATGACGGCGGTTGGCGGAAAAACTGTTAAAATAGTAAAAATGTATTGACTTTTTTATGGAAATATGCTACAATGTATGTGTATATTTGTACAAGAGTTTACACAAAAGGGTACCCTTTTGTAACACTGTATACATACAGTGTTATAACTCATTTTCAGCACTACATATTGTGTGTTGTAAACGCTTCGGCGATTACATATATTGACTTCCGGGTAAAGACATAAAATAGAAAAAATATATAAAGGAGTTTATCATGAAAAAAGCATTACTCACAATTTCTGCATTGCTTATTCTGTGTATGGCAATGACCTTGTGTGCGGGCGCTGTTATTCAGGATAGTGACATCGGTACATATATCCGTTTTGACAGCCAGGAAAAAATCGACCTGCACACAGTGGGAAACCTCGGCGATATTTCAATGGATGCAGAGAACAATGCACTGCGCTACACCACCAGATACAAAACTGCCGATGGAAATGACCTTAATATGCGCGTGATTTTCGACGAGCGGGTTAAGATTGAAGACTATCCCTTTGTACGTATTACCTACAAAATGCCGACTACTCAGACCAGCGGCGCGGTTAACACTTCCTTTAGCAATGTGCACATGTTCGTTAACCAGAACGGTAATGACGAACACGGTCATATTTCCATTAATATCGGTAGCTACGGCAACACAATGACCGCAAATGACAAATGGGAAAGAATCATTTTCGATTTGAGAATTGCCAACAACAGCCGTACTACAACAGTGGACAAAGAAACTGTGCCTGTTGCCCCTGAAACTTATGCACATGACTTCCGTTTCGACTTCCCCAACAACGAAGCGGCAAACACTACTCATGAATATCTTATCTATGATGTAGGTATGTTCAAGACCGCCGAGGCGGCTGCGTCCTACAACGGCGTTCAGGATTTCTACTACCATGACCTTTCGGTTGCAGATAACGGTCTGACCTGGGAAAAGAAAGGCGGCGAAGTGTCTTTCACATATGACGAGGGCGAAAAGGCATATCTGTGGCATCATGTGTCGGGTGACTCCCGTATGCGCAGCTCTATGATAGAGTCCATAAACTGGTTCAGCCCTTCCACATGGCCTGTTTTCTCCACCTATTATAAGAGTACCGCCCCCTCATTAGCCACCTTCCTTTACAACGATGGTTACAGCCCTCGCAACGCAGACGGAACTGACAATACCTCTATAAAAAAAGTGGGCAGTATGGCAGAGGGTAAAATCAGTACAACCAATGGAAGCGGAGTCCTCAACAGTAACGCTAAAGCAAACGAGTGGAGTGTGGGTAAGCTTAATATAGCTAATGCCTCCACAAACGCTCAGTTCAGCATTGCTACCGCCGCAGTGCTCACCAGACACGGCGGTGACTGGATAAATACCTCCGGTGATGAACAAGAAACTCACTTCAAGTACATCGCATACTATGCAACCGAAGAGGAAGCAAATAAAATGACCGTAGGCGCTCCCGAGGTAACAGGTGTAATGCCTGCCGATAAGGAGACCGAAAACGGTAAGATCAGCGGCGTTACCGCCAAAATGGAATACCGCGCAGGCGGTAAGGGCGGCGAGTGGATTGCCATTACCGACAACGATATAACCGACGGCGCAATTTTTGTTGCTCCCGGTCAGGTTTACAGCGTTCGTTACAAGGCAACCGAAACTGCAAACGCAGGTTACATTGCCGAGGTTTATGTACCTTACTACTTCAAGTTTAACCTTACCGGAGTTAAAAACGGAAGCAGTATGGAATTGTACGATGCGGAAATAGATTACGTTGACGGCAGATGGAAGGTTGAGCTTCCCTATGGCTCTTCTCTTACCAATATCGTTCTTGTATTCGACCTGGAAAGCAATGTTTCCAACGCATATCAGCTGTACAACAATACCCATGTAGCTGAAAACAAGAGCCGTGCCGGTGTAGCACTGTATCAGAATTCTCAGAATGTGGATGACAGAAAAGCTGTTATATCCGGTGATAGTACAATCGACGCATCCGCAAGCACCGTACAACTTACCGCTGTTCAGCCCGGCGCAATTCACGAATACATCAATATCGATGTTTCCGTGTCAGAAAGTCAGTATACCGACAAGGAAATTGTTGATATGGCTCTGGCGGCAATTGATGCGGCAGTAATACCCACCGATGATTTGTATGCACTTTCTACCGCTGACGAAATCGAAAATGCGGTAAAAGGCACACTTGAAACCGCTATCTCCGGTTTCGCCGGTGCACAGCTTGCATTAGAGGCTGAGTTTATTTCTCCGGCTGCTTCGGGTACTGCAGAAAACAGAAACGGTACCGACGGTAAGGTAAATATTACCTGCACCGTTACCTATGACAGCTATACGGACAGCACTGTCAAGGAAGATGTTCCTGTCCCCGCAAAGCCTTTCCGCTGGATTCTCAATTTTGGCGGAAACGAAATCATGCTTGACAACATCAAGAGTAATGTGATTTACAACGGCGGTCTTGAAGTGGAAAACAAGGCTGATGACAGCTGTCTGGGCGGTTCTTATGCTCATATTTATAAAAGAACAGACGCTGAAGATACCGAGGGCTTCTACTTCAGTATTTATCCCGGTCAGAACGGCGTTCCCGCAATAGACGACCTTTCCGAATACAAGGTGGTTGTTTACAGCTACAAGCACAGCAATAGCAGTGATAAAAATAACCAGCTTTACTACTACACCAACCTTTACTCCGGAGCCCATGCATATCAGAGCTTTAATATGAACAATACAGCAGGCGTTGCCGACACAGAGTGGCATCAGCGTCTGTACGAGATAAACGCATCCGGTAATCTTTCCGGTACTACTACAGGCGACTACTCCTGGAACGGTACTCCCCGTACTCTCAGATTTGACTTCCAGCGCGGTATCAACGAAGTAGGCGAGGAAAACAGATACGTTGACCTTGACTACATCGGTTTCTTCGCAACTATGGAGGAAGCACAGGAATTTATCGCTAGCCCCGTGCTTGATTCCAATGCAGATGAAGAAGCACTTGAGGTTAAGTTCGCAGACGAGCTGGGTTGGGTTGCGGCAGGCAAGGCCGATGTAGACGCAGGTAAGTATGATTACACCGCTTCAACCGTTATTGAGCTTATGAATAATAATAATATGCTTCACGGTGCCGAAAATGGTATAGTGCTGATTGACGAGCTTGTTAACGCACAGCCTGCTTCCATCGGTATGCCGGGCGGTAAGAACGGTAAGCTTGTTTACCGTGTTGCATTTGCCGATTCCTTCATCAACGGCAATGTAATATACAGCCCTGCTTACACCGTGACTATCAAGCCTACTACCCCTGCATATATTAACGTGTTCATGGCGGGCGCTCAGATAAGAACCGAGGACGCCGCTGCTGCTATGGGCGGAGAAGCGGCACAGCACGGTGAGGCACTGCGTTTCGGTGCATACCTTGACTTGAACGGCTGGCAGAACGAAGCAGGTGTTACCGATGTTGAATACGGTATGATTCTTACCTCTGCGGCTATTCTGGGCGAAGATGAGCTGACTCTCGATATGCTTGATGAGAACAGAATAATCAAGGTTGTTGCAAAGAACATTTACAAGCACAATGAATATGACGAGGGTTGTGACCAGATAATTTACACCGCCGCTATTTACGGTGTTGGTGATAAGACTGCTAAAATCGTTGCACGTCCTTATGTAACCTACAAGTACAACGGAAACCCTGTCGTTGTTTACGGACATGACATAGTACGCTCCTTTAAGCAGGTGTTTGATAAGGTAACCGGTGTCGATGATGGCTACTGGGATAGCGACGCTCAGTAATTTAAAGAAAAAGTAAACACAAAAAGCTGTAAGCACTCAATGAGTGCTTACAGCTTCAGACTTTCGAGAAAGTCGTGATACCGCGACGAAATAAATTATATTTCAAAAAGACGAAAATAAATCAAAGAACAAATTAACAGCAGGTGATACATCGAATATCACCTGCTGTTTGTCGCTTTTTGCCGCTTCAAGCCTTATCGTACCTTTGTACGCCGACAGGCTTAAATCAGCAAAATATCCCTGACTTTTCGAAAGTCTCACAGTGTGTCGATAAACCTATCGACACACTGAAGCAAGAGTGAAAATTCACTCTTGCTTCAGACTCCCGAGAAAGTCGTGATACCGCGACGGAAATAAATTATATTTCAAGAAACGCAAATAAAGCAAAAAATAATTTAACAGCAGGTGATACATCGAATATCACCTGCTGTTTGTCGCTTTTTGCCGCTTTAAGCCCTACCGTACCTTTGTACGCCGACAGGCTTAAATCAGCAAAATATCCCTGACTTTTCGAAAGTCTTACAGTGTGTCGAGCTGATTTGTGAAAGAGCCTTGTGTGCGATTTGTGCATTGCAGGTACGCGGATTTACTCTTCCTTGTCAAAGGCGCGCCATCTGATGAGTGCAAAGACGCAGAACACAATGGCGGCAAGTGAGCAACAGCCCCAGAAGATGCATACGGTGCTCCAGCCGAAGTTGTCCGCCAGGAGCCCTACGCCGTAAAAGGATATTGCCGCGCCCGCACTGCTCATGGCATTGAGCACACCCGAAACCTTTGAAACACAGCCGAATTTTGCAAAATGGGTTGGAAGCATGATATTTATGGTCTGGCATACGGCGTTTGTTACGGCATAAACCGTACCGAGAATAAATACGCTCAGCCACACACCCAAGCCCTGCATGTTTGTCAGCAGGAATAAGAGAGGCACGGAAAGCGCGAAAAAGAATATTGATGTTCCGATTTCGTTTTTGAACAGTCTTGCTGTGAGAAATGTGGCAAGAAAACCGCCTGCGAGATTGAAAAAGGGAATAATATTGGAAACGGTTGTTGAAAATGCGGGTGTCACATCAAACACCTCCATGACAATGGTGGGTGTCCAGGCGGTCATGGAGTTGGAGATAACCGTTCTCAGCAGTGCGGGAGCAAAGGATAACAGCAATCCTGAAATTAAAAGAAGCTTGTAGAATGAATAGTTGACGATTCTTTTTTCGTCGTGAGAGGGTACAGGCTCGTCGTCGGGTGCTTCGTAGTCATTTTTTTCGATAAGATGCTTCTGCATGGTAAGGGTGTGAACTGTCCATAAGATGAGAAGTCCTGCCAGAACCGCGCCTGCGAAAACGAAAATGCCCTGCCAGGTGAAGTTGGCTGTCAGCCATACTGCCGAGATGTTGGTAAGAAGTGTGCTGGCAGTGTAGGTGAAGTTGAGGAACATACACGCTTTACTGCGGTGCTCCTTGATGAGCATATTTGAAATGAGGTTTATAACGCAGGGGAAAATGGTTGCCTGTCCCATGCCGTTGAGGCACCACAGAACCGTCATAACAACGGCGTTTGATGACAGCGCCATGGTGAAATTGGCGGCGCAGGAAATTCCGATGCCGATGCCGATAAGCTTGATTGGCGAAAATCGGTCGCCCATAATGCCGAAAACTATTTGTCCCACACCGTAAAAGGCATAAAATAAGCCGTTCATCAGACCCATATCGGACTTTGTGAAAATGCCCGCATCGATTATAAAAGCCGCGGCGGTGGAAAGACTGAAGCGTCCCACGCATACGATAGTGTACATTATGAGGCATACAAGGCAAAAAGCAAGACTTGCGCGCTTGTTAGCAAAAACACGTGTTATCATTTCAGTTCTCACCGTTTCCTTTCTCAAGCACCTTACAGCCCTTGTTCAAGTAGAAAAGCGTTGCAACAATGCCCAGTGTGCCAAGTGCACACAAGACCTGCTGTGCATAGATGTGAGTTCCGAACAGGGATATATTGTTTTTCTGCAAAATATCCATTACGATGCCTGCTCCAAAGGTACAGAGAACACCGATGATGCTGTTTATGGTGGTATACACTGCAAAGTAGTTTGAATTATCCCTTCCGTCAGAGGGGAAAACGGAGTAAAGTACTGCTGACATGCCCATGCTGTGAACACCCGTTCCGATGGTAACGATTATCTGATGGATGGAAAACGTGACAAGCACAAGGCCGCCCGGCATACAGAAAGCGCCTGCCAGATAACCCAGACCTGTCAGGAGCGTGCCCAGCTTGAGTACGAACATGTAGGAAATCTTGTCTGCCAGACGTCCTATTCTGGGGAGAATGAGGGCGCATATAACTCTTGCGATAAGAAGCATGGCATTGATAAAGGTGTATTTGAGACCCAACTCGGAAATCTGATAAATGTACAGAAACGGCATAGCCACATAGTAGCTTATGTACCACAGGATATAAATACAGATTATCTTGCGGAAGCCGGGGTTTTTGAAGGTGTCCGCGACAAGCTTGATAAGGCTGGCGGGCTTTTCGTTGTTGGAGCTTCGCCTTGCGAGCCTTCCCACTGCCTCATGATTTTCGTCCATGTACAGAGTGCCGATTTTAGGCTCCTTGCACATGTTGAGACCTATTGTATCCACAATGGTGAGAATGAAAATCATAATACCTATAACGGCAAAGCCTGTTTTTTCGTTTCCGTCGGCGGAAAAGCGGTCAAGCACACCTGCACCCACAAGAGATGCCGCGCCGGCGCATATCATGTTGACGGTGTCGCGTATGCTGATAAAGCGTCCCTTTGAAGTAGCGGGCAGAAGAGAAATGAGCCATGCACCGCTGCAGGGGCTGACAAACTGCAAAAGAAGCGAAGCTATTATGTAAAGACCCAGGAATACCGCCGTGCGTAAACCGCCCGGCATATCAATAAAGGGTACAAACACCATAACACCGTAGATGGCACGGGCTATAAAACAGCTGACTATGGAGGGGAGCTTTGCTTTTTTGATATGCTTTGTGATTTCAAGCATGAAAATACAGCTTATGGCGGCGATAGTGGGAATGGTGGAGAAAACACCGTTGAGTGCATCGCTCATGCCCAGCTGACGAAGCAGTGAGGCGATAAATGTACCGCCCATAAGACCGGCTATGGCATTTGCGGCGCCGGTTGTGATAAGATAGCCGACGCGGCTTATTGCCCAATCATGCTCGCTTTCGGGGTATTGCATGAAAAAGTGCTGACGGAGCTTGCCCAGAATAAAAAGCCAATAATACTTTAGTTTTTTCATATTTCACCCTGAGTTTTAAAATATTTGTAAAGCCACCACTTATTATATACTCTTTATTTATAAAGTCAATAGGTTTTGATAAAAAAGAAAAATAACACCCTGCTAATTTGAATAAAAGTGTTGATTTTTGGACGGATTTGTGGTATCATTAGAATCGTGAAGTTGTGTTTTATTACAAGGAGAGGGATTATGTCAAAATTAAAAATAGGTATTATAGGTACAGGAAGTATTTCCAACGAGCATATCAGAGGTTATCTGAATAATCCCGATGTTGAGCTTTATGCTTTTTGCGATATTGATGCCGACAAGCTTAATGCAATGGGCAAAAAATACGGTGTCACCCGTCTTTATACCGATAAGGACGAAATGTTGAAGCTGAGTGAGTTGGATGCGGTGAGCGTGTGCACCTGGAATGCCGCTCACGCAGAATGTACTATTGCCGCTCTCAATGCAGGTAAGCATGTTTTGTGTGAAAAGCCCACCGCCATGAATACTGCCGAGGCGCAGGCAATGAAGGATGCGGCAGAGAAAAACGGAAAAATACTGATGATCGGCTTTGTGCGCCGTCACGGTAATGATTGTGCGCTTCTTAAGGACTTTATAGAAAAGGGCGAATTCGGCGAGCTTTACTACGGCAAGGCGAAATATCTGCGCCGCAACGGATGCCCGGGCGGTTGGTTCGGAAACAAGGAGTTTTCGGGCGGCGGTCCGCTTATAGACCTGGGTGTGCACGTAATCGATATGGTGAAATATCTTGCCGGTAACCCCAAGCCCGTTTCGGTTTACGGCTTCACCTTCGATAAGCTGGGCAACCGTCCCGGTCTGCGCGAAAATGTTTCTATCGGCAACTATCGCGGCTTGCACAATAAAACCGTTTTCAATGTTGAGGACTTTGCAGGCGCAATAATACGCTTTGACAACGGCTTTGTATTGTCGGTTGAGGCAAGCTTCAGCCTTAATGAAAAGTGCGATACCTCTTCAATCGAGCTGTTCGGAACAAAGTCGGGCGCAAGGCTGGATGCATCAAACGACCCACCGCTGGAGATTTATACAACCACCAACGGCTATCTCACCAACACCACCTTCTTTAACCGCCGTCTTACCGAATCCGGCGACTTTTTCGCCATGGAAATGAATAATTTTGTGGATGCTGTTCTTGGCAGAGCCGAATGTAAGGCGCCCGCGCAGGACGGCGTGGACATAATGAAAATTCTTGATGCCATCTATGAATCCGCACGCACGGGTCATGAGGTGGTTATAGACTGATACGCTGAAAGGGAGTAAAATGGCAGAAAAATCACAGGCACAGTTGAAATTTGATATTGCTTACGACAGCTACAAGCAGGTAGAGGCTGTCGTGAAGGAGCTTTCCGAGCTGACACAAATAGTATTCAGGCATTTTTCCCACACAATAGCCATGCGCCAGTATGATTATATGCTTCAGCTTTTGTTGCTTTCCATGGCTGTGGCGGACGATGATTACAAAAATCTGGAAAATCAGTTTGTGGAGAAAATAACCCGTTACGGCAGTATTCTCACGTCCTATAACATAAGTCTCAAGGACAAGGGCAGTGACACCAAGTACACCTGGCAGAGCCTCAGAGAGCATATAAATTCGCTGAGCGGAGACGAAAAATCGGCATTTGTGGGAGATCTTTACTCGCTTATCTCGCACAGAATAAAGGAGTTTGTGGATTTCTTCGCCTGCATCGACCAGGCGGTAAAAGGCCGCAATTTTCTGGCGGAAATTAATTTCGCCACCGAAAATATACTCAGGCAGTTTGCAATTATTGACGAAACCGAGGACGTAAATCCCAATGATCCGGGCACGGCGGCGTTTTCCGAATTGGAGCTGGCGCTGGAATTAAAAGCGGAGATATTTACCGAAAAATGGCTTCAGGTAATATCGGAATGCGAATAAAGTAAAAAATAAAATAATAATAAATTCAAGGAGATTATCATGCAACAGAACAAAGACTTCAAGCCGTATGTTCCTGCTGAAAAGATTACTCCCGAAATAACTGTGACCTCCATAGTTATGGGTATAATCCTTGCGGTAGTATTCGGCGCCGCAAACGCATATCTGGGACTCAGAGTAGGTATGACTGTTTCGGCATCCATTCCCGCCGCGGTAATCGCCATGGGCGTTATCCGTGTTATTATGCGCAAAAACTCCATTCTCGAAAGTAACATTGTCCAGACTACCGGTTCTGCCGGCGAAAGTCTTGCGGCAGGTGCGATTTTCACTCTTCCTGCGCTCTTTTTATGGGCAGCAGAGGGCAAAATGGATAAGCCCGGCATTGTTGAAATAACTCTTATCGCTCTTCTGGGCGGTCTTTTGGGTGTATTTTTCATGGTGCCACTGAGAAACGCTCTTATCGTTAAGGAGCACGGTGTCCTGCCTTATCCCGAGGGAACGGCATGCGCCGAGGTCCTTCTTGCCGGCGAAAAGGGCGGTGCAAACGCCTCCACCGTATTTGCAGGTATGGGCTTTGCGGCACTGTTTAAATTCATTATAGACGGACTTAAGGTAGTTGCAGGCGAGGTCTCTGTAAGCATCAAGGGCTTTGCGGGTGCTATCGGAACACAGATTTACCCCGCTGTAATGAGCGTTGGTTATATCTGCGGTGCAAGAATTTCGTCCTATATGTTCGCGGGCGGTATGCTCAGCTGGCTGGTGCTTATTCCCGTTATTGTGCTGTTTGGCGAGAATGTTGTAATGGCTCCCGAAATGTCGGCTACCATCGGCGAGCTTTATGCTTCGGGCGGTGCAAGTGCCATTTGGTCCACCTACATCCGCTATATCGGCGCAGGTGCTCTTGCGGCGGGCGGTATCATAAGCCTCATCAAGTCTCTGCCTCTTATCGTTTCCACCTTTGCAGGCGCCATGAAGAGCATTTCCGCAAGCGGTTCAAATACGGGAAATCTGCGCACCGAAAAGGACATCAGCCTTAAAATAGTTATTCCCGCTATTATCGTTCTCACACTTCTGGTGTGGCTGGTTCCCGCTATTCCCGTGTCGCTTCTGGGCGCGTTTATAGTTGTAATATTCGGTTTCTTCTTTGCCACCGTTTCCTCCCGTATGGTAGGTCTGGTGGGAAGCAGTAACAACCCTGTTTCGGGTATGGCTATTGCAACACTTCTCATAACCACCGTAATTCTCAAAATGACCGGCTCCACCGGTGCGGCGGGTATGTGCAGTGCTATTGCCATCGGTTCCATAATTTGTATCGTTTCCGCTATTGCGGGCGACACCTCCCAGGACCTTAAAACAGGTTATCTTTTGGGTGCAACCCCCAGAAAACAGCAGATAGGTGAGATTATCGGTGTTATTGCCGCGGCGTTTGCTATCGGCGGAACGCTTTACCTGCTGGATACCGCATGGGGCTTCGGCGGCGAGGAGCTGGGTGCACCTCAGGCAACCCTTATGAAGCTTATCATTGAGGGTGTTATGGATAATAATCTCCCCTGGGGACTGGTATTTATCGGTGTATTTATCGCTGTTATCGTTGAAGTTGTGGGTATTCCCGTGCTTCCGTTTGCTATTGGTGTATATCTGCCCGTTCAGCTCAACGCCTGCATAATGGTGGGCGGTCTTGTCCGTCTGGCGCTTGACAAAATGAAGGGCGACGAGGAAAAGAAGAAGGCTATTATCAGCGACGGCACTCTGTTTTGCTCGGGTATGATTGCAGGTGAGGGCCTTGTGGGCATACTGCTCGCGCTTCTTGCAGTATTCGGCATCGGCGAAATGATTGACCTTTCCGCCTACATTCACCCCGTTGTTTATAATGTGGGAAGCCTTGTACTGTTCGGCATCATAATTCTTACGGTACTGAAATTCTCACTGTGGAAAAAGCGCAAATAAAATGAAAAATAACAAGTCAGAAAATTACCTTGACCGCATCCCCTGCCGCAATCCTGCCATTGGCTGGAAGTGCGACGGGGAGGGTAAGGTTACACTGGAAATAGAAAACAAAGGTATTTTTAACCGTATAGCACAAAAGTTTTTCAGAAAGCCACGTATAAGCTATGTGCATCTGGACGAAAACGGAAGCTTCGTGTGGCCGCTTATCGATGGCGAAAAGGATATTGCCGCACTGGGCATTGAAGTGAAAAATCACTTCGGGGATGCCGCCGAACCGCTTTACGAGCGACTTGCAAAATTCTTTCAGATACTTTCAAGCTATGGCTTTGTCACCTTCAAATAAAAGGAGAAATGTTATGATATACGAAAATTTGCTTGACAGAATCGGTTTTACACCCGAGGACAAAAAAGATTACGAAAAATACAAGGCGCTTTCCGATGGTGTGACCGAGGCGGTTGCTTTTGACTACATGAGCGGAAAAATCAGCTTTAACGAGGCGCTGGAAAAGGTTAAAAGCCTGAAAAACGATAAAATCGGCGAATATGCTCTCAATATGCTGTTTTTTCTGGATTGTACGGGCTATCTGTACCCCGAAAAGTATGCACAAAAGGGCTGGAGCGAGGCACTTTTTGTAAATGCCATGCGCGACCTGAAGTCCAAGCTGGACGAATGCCGCGATGTGATGGGATGCTTCGGCACATTTGTGCCCGAGTGGTATGAGGGATTTTATGTTCCCTGCCGTGTTGCCCCCGGCAGATTGCAGTACGACATCAAAACCCACGAGGACGAGTCGGTGAAGCTTAAAAATTACGAAATCAAAAAGGGCGACCTTATTCTCAACTGCCACATTCCGGGTTCAAGCTACGGCCCTCTTCTTGAAAAGGACTGTATTGAATCCTACAAAATGGCTTATGAGCTGTTCAAGGGACAGATAAGGGACAAAGTTCTGGTCATACGTTGCTGTTCATGGCTTTTGTTCCCTGCGTATCAGTCTCTTTTCGGCGATAAATCCAATACCTATAAATTCGCGGAGAAATTTGAAATAGTTGAAAGCCGTTATCATGAAAGATTTCTGGATGGCTGGCGCATTTTCAATCAGCACCCTTATGACGGTACCGCCAATCTGCCCCGTGACACCCGTATGCGCAGAGCATTTATAGACTACATAGACAACGTGCCCGACAGTGACAAAAAGTACGGAGCAGGTCTGGGATATCTGCTGTTTGACGGCGAAAGCATTATAACTCACAGATAAATTTCAAGGAGAAAATCATGATTAGCGAAAAAGGCACAATTTTCAGAATCACCGCGCAGAAGCCCTGTGAGGGCTTTTGTGCAGAAATCAAAAACACCGACGCCAAAAGCTGTAAATGGTGTGTTACCGACAGCATGGGCAATACAAAAATAAGCGGACAAGCTGATGCCGCAAACGGTGAAATCACCGTCAAGGGTGTGTTTGACGCACTGCCCTGGTCGGCACAGGAGCCTGTCCTGTACACACTCGGCATCGAGCTTTCAAACGGCGAAAAGCTGAGCGACCGCTTTGGGTTCCGCTACTTTTCCTGCGACGAAAGATACATATACCTCAACGGTTTTCCGTTCTACATGCGCGCGTATATCCGCGGTGCGGCGGCGCATGAGCATCAGAACAACTGCGGTTTGAGTGAATTTGAATTCTACAAAAAGAATATTATCACCGCCAAGTCCTACGGCTTCAACGCAATACGCTTTCACTCGGTAATCCCCCCAAAGGCATGCTTTGACGCGGCGGATGAATTGGGTATGCTTATCCACATCGAGACCCGCGCCGAAGGACACGAGGATTACAACAACCTCGAGGAAATGCTGTACGGCAAGGACAACCTTATTACCAATGAGGGACTTATGAATGTTATAAATACCAATTTCAATCATCCCTCTCTTATGGTCTACTGCATAGGTAACGAGCTTCGCCACCCCGGAACCAAGCCCAGAATCCGCGAAATAGGCGAATTTATCAAGAAAAACGACCCCACCCGTCTTTACATCGACACCTGCGCTCACGGCGAGTACGACCGTGATACGGTGGACTTTGACGTTCAGCACATGGGTTATTTCTTCCCCTACGCAAAGCACGCGGACATGTTCTCCGACACCGCAAACCTTCTGTGCTTCGGCAATGTAAGGGATTGCGACATGGTGGTTGAAAAGGACAACACCAAAATCCGCCGTTCCATTTCCTTTAACCGTCCGCTTATCGCGCACGAGGTATGCCACTACACCGCATGGCGTGATTTTTACGCGCTTAAAGAAAAGTTCGAGCGCTACGGCGTAAAAGCTCCCTGGTGGGTGGATGAGGAAATAAAAATGCTGGAGGCTAAGGGCTACAAGGACGATTTTGCCCACACGCTTCAGGTGACAAAGAACTTCCAGTTCCGTTGCTGGAAGACGGCTATCGAGGGCATCCGTCGCAGTGAGCTTTTGTCGGGCTTCCACATGCTTCAGTTTGCCGACACCGACAAGTACGAAAACTCCAACGGTGTTGTGGACTGCTTTGATGACTATCAGGGCATTTCCCCCGAGGCATTCTGTGACTTTAACGGTGACACGGTAGTGCTGGCAAAGCTTGAGGATCAGATACTCAGTGCGGGTCAGAAAGTAAAAATACCCATAATTCTTTCCCAATATAAAATAGCTCCCCCCGAAACCGCAACCTTTACCTTTGAAATGAAGGGCGAGAGCGGCAAGGTTTATGCCGTGGGCGAGCTTACTCTTGTGGATACCGCAAAGTCGGGTATTTACGAGATATGCGTTGCGGAAATTGAGCTTCCCGAAATTGACACCGCCGAAAAAGTTACTTTCACAGTGCGTCTTGATATGTGCGACGGCAGTGTTTGCAAAAACAGCTGGGAATTGTGGATATTCCCTGAGTGCGCTCCCAAGGCGGCTGCGCAAAACCGTCTGACGGGCAATTATCCCATTGAGTTCGCGGACAACAGTGATTACGTTGTTACCGATACTCTTGATGACGTGCTTTTGAATGACCTGGAAAACGGTAAAAACGTATTACTTATCTACCGCACCGACTGGACACGCCATCTTCTGCACAAGGATATGAAAGCGCCTAAGTACTCATTCCGTCATGTATGGGAGCGTTTCAAGGGCGTTATTTGGGACAGAGGCACTATAAACGGCGGTACGGATGATACCGCACTTCTGAGAAAGTACGGCTTCCCCTCTTACGGTGAGGTGAATTTCCACTACTATCCCCTCATTGAAGACAGTGACAAGATTAATCTTGACGATTTCCCCGTAAAGGTTCATTCCATCGTGGCAGGCCTTGACAAGAGCTCCCGCGACCGCTTTGACCCGAAGAAGTTTAAGCTTCCCGAGCTGATGTATGACCGCACCATGCGTCATTTCAGCTATGCCTTTGAGGTATCAGTGGGCAAGGGTAAGCTTCTTGTGACGGGCATGAACTTCACAGAAGGCAAAAACCCTGCCGTAAGATGCATGCTTAGCGCACTTCTGACCTACTGGCAGTCTGCTGACTTCAAGCCCGAGGCAAGTATCAGCGTGAGTGACTTTGCAAAGTATCTCTCGGATGTTGCCGCAGAGGGACCGCAGAAAGAACGAATGATGACCCAGTACTGGCAGTACGACAGCGAGCCTGTTGAATCCATGGACTACTGGACGGAAGCTGAAAGATACTTAAAGGAAGAATAACAAAAAAGTTGTGGACCATAGAGCGTTACTCTAAAGGACAGTTTTTCAAAAATACGGCATATCTTGAAATGGTATGCCGTATTTTGCATTTGTGTCCACAAATGCAGTGCTTGTCAGGAAAATTGACAAGACATAGATGAACCAAAAAGGCTCCCTTTACACAAGGGAGCCTTTTGCCGACTTCTCGATAAATTGGAATTTATTTGTCTTTACAATGTTTCAAATTTCTCGCCTGTCAATTCATCATCACAAAACAATTCATAAGGAAGCATACCGTAGTCACAACTAATCTCTTCTACGATGCAGCTCTCACATACCTCTCTATTGGGATAATGGTCGTTATAAACACCTGCTCTGACTCACCATTGCGCATCAGTCCATGGTTGACGTGAACGCAGGTGAGTTGCTTTATGATTGCCTTGATGAGAAGTGCGGCAACGACCGACGAATCAACGACGCCGGAAAGTGCGAGCAACACCTTCCTCTCACCGACCTGTGCGCGGATTTTCCCGATCTGCTACTCGATAAAAGCATCTGCAAGCGTTTTCGTTGTGATACGCTCCATAGTATCGGAGTAAACGTTTCCCGGCTTTTTTTCTCCGTATTATTCCTTACCTGTCCAGCAATAAGTGCAGACCTTTTCTTTATCGATGCCAATGGATTCAAGCAGTCCGTCAAGGGACTGATAGCCTAAGGAGTCGAAGCCGAATACCTCGCAGATACGCTTAAGGAGACATTTTCCTCTCTCGGTACCCGCATCTGCATATTCCTCAATATGCTTATCTCCCTCGTCACCCTCAAGCTCGTAGATTACTCTACGGGCGAGAAGCTCCTTCTCCGAGTTGCTGCGGGAGAAACTGAGATACTTACAGCCATACATAATAGGAGGACAAGCCGCGCGCATATGTACCTCCTTGGCACCTGCGCTGTAAAGGAAATCCACGGTTTCGCGAAGCTGTGTACCTCGCACGATGGAATCGTCTACGAACAGGAGACGCTTGTCCTCGATAAGCTCGGGAACGGGGATCTGCTTCATTTTGGCAACTTGATTGCGAACGCTTGGATTGGCGGGCATGAAGGAGCGTGGCCAAGTGGGAGTATATTTGATAAAGGGACGGGCGTATTCATATCCGCTTTGTCTTGCATAGCCCATCGCGTGAGGAACCCCCGAATCGGGCATACCTGCCACGAAGTCAACCTTGGGAAGCTCTCCTCTTGCCATTTCATTACGCGCCATAATCTTACCGTTGGTCACGCGCATGACCTCCACGTTTTTTCCCTCATAGCGAGAATTGGGATAGCCGTAATACGACCAAAGAAAGGCGCATATCTTCATCTTCTCGCTCGCAGGCGAGAGTGTTTCGATTTTATCGGTCGCGAGCTTGACGATCTCACGAGGGCCAAGCTCATAAGCATCCTCATAACCCAGTTTGGTATAAGCAAAGGACTCAAAGGACACGCAATGTCCTTCCTCGTTCTTACCGATCAGAACGGGCAGACGACCGAATTTATCTCTTGCCGCAATCACCTCGCCGTTCGAAGTCAGAATGAGCAAGGTCAGAGAGCCGTCGATCTCATCCTGCGCGTGCAGAATACCGGACACGAGATCATCAGCTTGATTGATAAGCCCTGCCACAAGCTCGGTGGCGTTGACCTTGCCCGAGCTGGTTGCCATAAACTGATGGCCGTGATCCGAGTAATACTTTTCCACAAGCTCCTCGGCATTATTGATACAGCCCACTGTGGTGATGCCGTAAATACCGAGATGGGAACGAACGAGAAGCGGTTGGGGATCGCTGTCGCTGATACAGCCGATACCGCTGCATCCGTGGAAATCAACCAGATCCTTCTCAAACTTGGTACGGAACGGTGTGTTGCCGATAGAGTGTATCTGACGCTGAAATCCATCCTGTGCATCATAAATGATCATACCGCCGCTTTTTGTACCGAGGTGAGAGTGATAGTCAACTCCGAAGAAAATATCCATAACACAATCTCTTTTGGAGACTGCTCCGAAAAAACCTCCCATTAGCGAAAATCTCCTTTTATATTCACAATTTTTT